>NZ_JAQMTJ010000281.1:0-15856 GCF_028330815.1 Dolichospermum lemmermannii CS-548 | reverse complement strand
TAATAGTAAATACATTTCAAAAAATTAATTTTTTGAGAAATTTTTGGTGTGGGCTTTAATTCTCAATAACCAATACTTATTGACAGAACTGTTACTGTTACGTACTTTTAGACTTTTTATTTACATCGAACTCAGGTAATACTAAGGTATTTGGTCCTGATGGGGTGGAGTTGATGCGATTGCTGAATGTAACCCCCGGTCAGCTTACTGCTGCCAATTTTCATGGTGGCTTTTAACAGGCAAGAATAACAAATTGAAGATTAAAAACGCCTGAAATCATTGTATTAGATGAATTGAAGGCGTTTTAATCAAATTCATTAGGCAATTCAATATTAGTTAGTTATCTGAGGAGATCGCAATCATGAAATTACAAAATACAGTCCGTCATTTGGTTCAATTTTCATTATTTACCATGGTCATGACTTTTGGTCTTGTACCATCGGCTTATGCCATAAGTTTTAACCTTAGTTGGACTGGTAATTCTGGAACCAAATTAACGGGAACATTTGAGGGAACTGCAAATAATGATGGACTGATTGGAACGGTGAATGGTATTAGTAGTATCACAGCTTTTAATGTTACCTTTACCGATTCTGCAAATAACGCACCAGTCACCTACAATTTGTCGGATCTCAATAGCCCTACCTCTTCTCCGAATTTTAATTTCATTTACGACACCAATAGCGGAAAGGTACTACAATCTGGCGATCCGCTCACTAGTACAGGTTTTTCTATTGGTCTTGACTCTGGGTATCTTCTAGAATCCACATCAACCAATGGTATTACTTTTACAGATTTCACTGGTCAGTTCAATAATGATAGCGGCGTTACTGGTAGTTTAAATGCAACTCCCGTACCCTTTGAATCTTCGCCTGTAGCCCCATTAACAGTATTACCAATTTTAGGCTTAATGGGTTTTTATCGGCAGCGGCAAAGGCGTAAAATGGTTGCTGTAAATAAGTAACCTGCAACCTTTGTAGTACAATTCATGTAGCTTGAAAAGAAAGATTGTTTTTGTAGTTGATTTTTTATAAGGGAAATGCCGAAAACCCTTGAAGATGTAGCTGACTAAGTCAGCTACATCTGTGCTTTAGACAAGGGATGAAGGCTAGAGGCTTTCCTTGATCCTGCATTGACATTAATTGAAAAATTTGAAATTATTTCAAATTTTCATCCATATTCGTGAGACAATTAAATTGTCAGCAAAGACATTAAAAACCTACCGGGGGACTCTCGGAAAGTTACGCTTGCCAGAGATGATTCTGCCAGTAATGGCAAACAGGATCAGGGCAAGAACCCAAATATTTAAGGCAATGCCTGAAGCTGGGATAACTGAGAGATATAGACTGAAACTCTCTATAGAATCCCCGCGTCTTTAGACCGGGGAGTGTCAAGGTCTACAACAACATAATACCAACTTATGCTGAATATAGCGATCGCCCAACTACAGACAAAGCTCGTTTTTGTAGTTGATCCAAAAGCGATCGCACAACTCTCTACTAGATTTTCTCAAAACTACATTTTAGGGAATTTTATTCATGCCAGTTAATCCTGTTACAACTGTGGATCTGTCTACCTATGTTCGCGTGGGTCGGTACGACCTGCCCGAACCCACCCGCACTACTGCCCCCACGAATAGCCTCTTAGCCCAAGAAGCCTCGGCTGTAACCTACAACTGGGATACCGACACCCTATTTGTGGTCGGCGATGGTGGTACATCAGTTGTGCAAGTATCGAAGACCGGGCAGTTGATTAACTCCATGACCTTAGCTCCTGGTAGTAGTCCCCAAGGTACAGACTTCTATGACACGGAAGGAATTACCTACGTCGGCAATGGTAAATTTGTTCTCATAGAGGAGCGCGATCGCCAGGCTAACTTGTTCACCTACGTCGCCGGTGGCACCTTGCACAAATCCGATGCACAGGTCGTCAAGCTCGGTACGACAATCGGCAACATTGGTCTGGAAGGCGTATCCTATGACCCGTTGACGGGTGGGTTTATTTTCGTCAAAGAGAAGACCCCCGAATCCATCTTCCAGACCACCATTGATTTCAATGCTGGCACCGCGAGCAATGGCTCACCTACGGCAACGAGTTCGACCGACTTGTTCAATCCGGCTCTGACTAACCTTGCGGACTTTTCTGATGTTTTCGCCCTGTCGAATCTGCCGTCCCTGAACGGGCAGACAGATTACAGCCACTTGCTGGTGATCAGTCAGGAGTCTGGACAGATCATCAACGTTGACCGCTCTGGTAATGTGTCCAGCAAACTGACGATCATTGCTGATCCGGGCAGCGTATTGAGTGTGCCAGATATGACCATGGAAGGCGTGACCATGGATCGTGATGGCTACCTCTATGTCGTCAATGAAAATGGCGGTGGCGATGCTAACCATCCGCAACTTTGGGTCTATGCCCCATCCACTGCTCCTAACCTTGCCCCCACTGCTGCCACCCTGATCAACCCCGTGACTTCGATTCCTGAGAATACCAGCACTGCGTCTCCCGTTAAGGTGGCTGACATTGGCATCACCGACGACGGCTTGGGAAATAACAACTTGACGTTAATTGGAACAGATGCAAATTCCTTCCAAATCATCGGCAATGCCTTGTACCTCAAAGCTGGAACGACTCTCAATACTACCACCAAGCCCAACTACAATGTTACGGTCAATGTGGACGACCCCGCAGTGGGAAACACTCCAGATGTAAGCGTCAACTATGCCTTAAATGTTACTGCTTCAACGGGTGGAACTGCCAGCCTGATCATCTCAGAGGTGGCACCATGGTCTAGTGGTAACAGCCCTCTTGCTGCCGACTGGTTTGAGGTGACGAATATCGGCACTGCCGCTCAGAACATCACCGGCTGGAAGATGGACGACAACTCTAACTCCTTCGGCTCTGCGGTCGCCCTAAACGGTATCACGAGTATCGCTCCCGGCGAGTCAGTGATCTTCATCGAAAGTGCGTCACCCAGCACCATCCTTCCCACCTTTAAGACCCTGTGGTTCGGTGCGAACTCACCTGCCAATCTCCAAGTTGGCACCTATACCGGATCGGGTGTGGGACTGAGTACCGGAGGTGATGCTGTCAACCTTTTTAATGCCGCTGGCGTTGTTCAGACTAGAGTGGACTTCGGGGTTTCTCCTGCTGGATCGTCATTCCCGACCTTTGATAACGCGGCAGGTCTTAATAACACCACCATTTCCACCCTGAGCGCAGTGGGCATCAACGGAGCATTCACCGCATCAGGCGATGCCAATGAAAAAGGATCACCTGGAACCATCGGAGCTTCTGCCACAGCCATTATCACCATCGCAGCCACAGATGCCAACGCATCGGAGACTGGCAGCGACCCTGGCACTTTCCGCATTACTCGCACAGGCAGCACCGTCGGCTCGTTAACTGTCAACTACATAATCGCCACGGGTTCTGGTCAGGCTACAAGCACAGATTACGCGCCAACCCTGACAGGAGTAGCAACCATCGCATCAGGACAATCCTTTGTGGACATCACCATTACCCCCATTGATGACACCCTTGCGGAAGGAACTGAAACTGTAACTTTGACACTAGGAGATACGGGCAGCTACGATACTGGCACACCGAAAACAGCCACTGTTACTATTACTGACAACGACTCGGCCGTTGATTTTAGTACAGGCAGCTATCGCGTCACTGAAGGCAATACGGCGGGTTTCTCCAACAGCGCAACGGTCAGAATTACTCGTCAAGGCGATCTTAGCAATATCAGTACGGTACAACTGCTATTAAGTGATGGTACAGCCAAAGGTAGTGCTGCTGCTCCCACTGTAGATACAAGCAAAGGACTCAGCAGTTCTGCCACCCCTTATATGATCCCCACAACACCAGGATCGGGTGTTAGTGTGAAATCCATCCTCACTGTTGGGGATTCAGTTAACAATAAACCTGATGGCACTCCCTATAAAATGGTGGGTATTCCCGATGGTTTGGGGGCTTTTGATAACGGTGATGGTACTTTCACCTTGTTGATGAACCAAGAACTTGGCAGCACTAGCGGCATTACCCGCGCTCATGGTGGTAAAGGTGCATTCGTTTCTAGTTGGGTGATTAATAAGTCCAATTTGTCGGTTGTGAGTGGTAGCGATCTGATTCAAAATGTTTACAACTGGAATTCTGCCACCCAAAGCTCTAATACTACCACTAGCACCATCAACTTTAACCGCTTTTGTTCTGCGGATCTCGCTGCGCCTACGGCTTACTATAACGCCGCTACTGGACTTGGTTCTCAAGCGCGGATTTTCTTGAATGGGGAAGAAGGCGGTTCTACTGGTTATGCACTAGCTACAGTCGCTACTGGTGCTAATAAGGGAAATACATACATCCTCGGCAAGTTCAATCTCTCCACCAATGGCTCAGGGTTAACCGGTGTTGGTGGTTGGGAAAATGCCCTGGCCAATCCCTTCGCCCAAGATAAAACCATCGTAATCGGCAACAACGATGGTGGTACGGGACTCTTGAGTCAATCTGTTGCGGTTTATGTGGGTACTAAGCAAAATACTGGGACTGAGATTGATAAAGCTGGTTTGACCAATGGCACACTCAAGTTTATCAATGTAACTGGCAGCCCGGCGGAAATAGTCAATACCACAACCCGCGCTACTAATATCACCAGTGGCACAGCCTTCACCCTTAGTGGTACAGCCTCAACAGCCTTCTCCCGTCCTGAAGATGGCGCTTGGAATCCCCTCAATCCTAGTCAATACTTTTTCGTGACCACAGACCGGATTGACCAAGTAACCGATGGTATTGGTAGTCAGGTTGGCCGTACCCGTCTCTGGCGCTTGAATTTCAGCGATATCACCAACCCTGATGCTGGTGGCACAATTGACCTACTTATTGATGGAGATATAGTCAATGGAGTAAAAGTCAATATGTTTGACAACATGACCGTTGATAAATATGGTCATATTCTCCTTCAAGAAGACGTGGGGGGTGCTGCTCACAATGGCAAAATTTGGCAGTACGACATCGCTACTGACACATTAAAACTGCTGGCTAAACATGATCCGGCTCGATTTGGTGATATTGGGGTGGCTGCAACTGCACCATTCAACAACGATGAGGAATCATCTGGGATTATTGATGCTCAAGATATCCTTGGTCCTGGTTGGTTTTTACTTGATACCCAAGCCCATTACGGCATTTCTGGGGAACTGGTAGAAGGTGGACAATTGCAAGCACTTTTCAATCCTGATACCTACAAAGCTTATCAAGCGGACTACATCAATACACCAATTACTGTTACCTTCGCTCCTGGTGAAACTTACAAGGATGTGCAGATTCCCGTTGCTGGGGATACGAATGTAGAACCCAACGAAACTGTCAACCTGAGCCTAGCAAATCCCAGCACTGGCAGTTTAGTGGGAACTAAGCAGCCCAATGCGGTGCTAACGATTCAAAGTTATGACCCTCCTACCAACGTGACTTTAAGTGCTACCAGCACGAATGAAAATGTCACTGCCAATAGCGTAGTCGGGACTTTTAGCACTACTGACCCGACTATCGGCGATACTTTCACCTATAGCTTTGTTGCTGGCACAAATGACAATGCAGCTTTCACAATTAGCGGAAATCAATTACTGATTAATGCTTCCCCAAATTTTGAAGCTAAGTCTAGTTATAGCGTTGTAGTCCGTTCTACAGATCAAAGTGGACTTTACACTGATAAAACCTTCAGTATTACCATTAATGACGTAAATGACCTAGCAAGCATTAGTGGAAATGCGGCTGTCAGCATCAAAGAAGGAACTAATGTTAATGCCAATGGTAAACTCACCGCTTCAGGTTCATTAACAGTTGCAGATGAAGATGCTGGTCAGAACAAGTTTGCAACCAGCGTCATTTCCGCAAATGGTAACTTAGGTACTTTAACGATTACTGACACGGGAGCTTTTAGCTATAGCGTTGATAACAGCGCGGTGCAGTATTTGGGCGCTGGTCAGACCAAAGTTGATACCTTTACTGTGTCATCCCTTGATGGCACAGCCAGCCAAAATATCAGTATTACCATTAACGGTGTAAGCGCAGGTTTCACTGGGGTAGCTGCGGGAGATGCCACAAGTAATAGTGTGATTCTTTGGACTCGCACTTTTGATACAGCGACTCCCTCTCAGTCTTCTGGCGTTACAGAAAATGTCAAGCTGGAAATCTCTACCGATTTAGGATTTGGCAATATTGTCCAATCCATAAACAGTGTTACCCGTGATGCTAATTATGACTACACCTTAAAGATTAATGCCACGGGTTTACAAAGTAACACGAAATACTACTACCGTTTTCAAGCCGCCACAGGTGAACTTAGTCAGGTTGGCACTTTTAAAACTGCTCCTGATGCAACAGTGGCGACTCCTGTGAAGTTTGCCTTCAGTGGCGACATGGACGGTCTGATGCGCCCCTATCCTCTAGCGAGTGCAGTTCCGGGGGAGAACTTGGACTTCTATGTAAATCTCGGTGACGTGATTTATGAAAATGCGAGTAACGTGGCTGGTAACAACGGTGCATCCTGGTTGAACTCCCCATCTGTCACGCTTTCTAACGATTCCTTGAGCTTTAACGGGATTCCCAGGGCATTCATCCCTGACGGTACTCCCTTTGCTACCCAGGCGCAGTTAAAAGCAGATTACGAGAAGAAATATCGTGAGAATTTCCTGCCAGTAAATAACGGTGGGCAGAATAGTTTGCAAGTGTTCTACGCAGGCCAGGGTAACTACACCACCTGGGATAACCACGAATTGGGCAACCGCAAGTATATTGATGGCGGTGCGCCTGCTGGCGGTTCTGTAGGTGGTGCAGACGGGACAAATATGGCTACTGGAAGGGGTGTTGATGCCCGCGCCGGCGGTTCTGGCAATGTTAACAACGTTAATGATGCGGCTGACCTGCTTTCTCCATCTGCTTTGGCTGCTCTAGGCGGCTTCATGAATCAATCAACAGGATTCCAAACGCTGCGTGATGTATTCCTGAACTACCAGCCCATCGCTGAACGCACGGTGACGGCCCCATCAGATCCACGTTCCAACGGTACAAAGCAACTCTATTCCGCCGTGCAATGGGGCAAAAATGCGCTCTACATCAACACTGATTCCCGCTCCTACCGCGATATTCGTCTGAAGACAGCCAACGGTGGTGCTGATGACACCGGCTCCCGCGCTGACAACCCAGACCGCACCTATCTGGGTGACACCCAATTAGCATGGCTGAAGCAGACTCTGCTTGATGCTCAGACCGCAGGCACACCCTGGAAATTCGTCTCTCTATCTGATCCGATTGACCAACTCGGTCCAATCGGTGGTGCGCTCTCCGGCACAATAACTTCTGTCAATTCTGATGGTGGTAAGTCTTACATGGGCGGCTACCGCGCCGAGCGCAACGATTTACTCAAGTTTATTGCTGACAACGGCATTAAGAATGTAGTCTTCCTCTCGGCAGATGATCACCAAAACCGCATCAACGAACTTTACTACTCGCCCACGGGACAAACCGGTGTGCAGTCGAGCTATGTGAAAGTTCCTTACGTCTTCTCCATTGTTGATGGGCCACTCGGTGCCACTGGACCAGACACAATCACGAATCACTCATTTGCTAATATTAAAGCGATCGCTGATGATTTAGCTACAAAGCAACAAGCCGCAGGCATCGAACCCATCGGACTCAATGGCTATGCTGGACTGCATGATGTGAAGCGCGATCAAAACGGTACTCTGTTGAGCAAAGCCACACCGGGGGCAGTGGACTTCTACAGCCCTGACACCTTCAACTATAGTGTCCTCGAAGTCAGTCCAGATGGAAATACGTTGACAGTTACCAGCAAAGGTATTAATTCCACAGCACCAAACTCCGCAACAGAGTATGACGCAAGTGGTAATCCAGTCCGCACGCTCTTCAGTTTCCAAGTTGATGCTGCTCAAGCTCCGACAAATTTGGCATTAAGTTCTACCAATGTCAACGAGAATGTGGCGGCTAACACAGTTATCGGTACGTTTACTACTACTGATCCTAGTGCTACTGACACCTTTACCTACAGCTTAGTTAGTGGCACAGGTGGTGCTGATAACTCTGCCTTCACCATTAGCCAGAATCAACTGCAAATCAAGGCTTCCCCAGATTTTGAGACCAAATCCATTTACAACATCCGGGTGAGAACCACCGACAATATTGGTCTGACCTTTGATAAGGCATTGACAATTAATATTAATGATGTCAATGAAGCACCCATCGTCAGCAATTTAATTCCCTCCCAACGTGGGGAAAACGGTCAAGCCTTCACCTACACCTTACCAACCAATATCTTTAGTGATCCTGAAGGGAAACCACTCACTTTCAGCACATCTGGACTTCCCGCGTGGCTGTCCTTTAATGCCAATACTCGCACCCTGACCGGAACTCCTAGCAGTACTGGTACTTTTGCGATCGCTGTCCAAGCATCTGACGGTGTGGGAAATGTGTCCACCAATTTCTCAATTAACGTTGCTGCTGCCACCGTTAGCCAAGATTTGAGCAGCAGTAATGCTGGGCAAACAATTACAGCCTCCGCAGGTTCAGAAGTAGCTACCTATACAACAGGCTCTGGTGACGATACTATTAATGCCAGTGCGAGAACAGGAGTCGTCACAGTTTACGCCAACGCTGGTAATGACAACATTTGGGGTGGTACTGGTAATGACTTCCTTTATGGTGGTGCTGGTAATGACACGCTCTCCGGTGGCTTAGGCAGTGACCGACTCTATGGAGAAGACAATAATGACATTCTCTATGGTGGTGCTGGCAACGACTTACTTTATGGCGGTAATGGAAATGACACGCTCTATGGTGGTGCTGGTAATGACAACCTTTGGGGTAACGCAGGTGCTGATATCTTTGTCCTTGAACCAGGTAACGGGGCTGATACCATCCGCGACTACGAGGATGGGATTGACAAGTTGGGCTTCAGCTTTGGTGCTGTGTCTTTTGTTCAAAGTGCTGCTAATGCTCAAATTAAACTCACCAGTGATGGCTCACTTCTAGCAACTTTGAATAACGTCAATATCAGTGTTCTTAACGGTTCGGATTTCACCACTGTCTTCTAGATAAAAGCTGACTACTGACCAATCACCGTTAGGGTTTAGTAGCTGGTAAAACCTATAGCCAGACTGGGAATTAATTCCCAGTCTCATCGCCAAAGTCATCTAAAGATGACTAAAAATTCCCAGTTTACTAAAGTAAACTTTGGCTATTAGCCTGGAACTTAAGTTCCAGGCAGGTGTGGAAGCCCACAAATAAGCCGTCTGTAACCTAACCATTCGGCAGGTTTAACACCAATCAACAGTACGCTAAACCCTTTACCTACATAGCTTTTTCACCATTTTTTGGGAAATTTACCGCCAATACTCTGTAATTACTCTGAAGGAATCCATACTATGCGTCAATTTGTTAAGTTTGCCATCAGCACAATCACCTTTCTAGGTTGTCTGCAAGGAACATTGTCAGCCCAGGCGATAACCTTTAATTGGCTTGGTGAAGATAGTAGTTACTCAGCTACGGGTGATTTTACTTTCAATGATGCCAATAATGATGGCTTTGCTCGCCCTGGTGAATTCACAACTTTGAATATCACTTTTAAGGATAGTTCCAGCGCCACCCTGGCATCCTACAACTTGGATTATCTTCAAACAACTACTCCAGCCTTTAACTTTAACTACAATATTGCCAGTAACTCGGTATTCCAGTCTGGAGATCCTAATGCAAGTGATGGATTTTCTATTGGTGATACTACTACTGGATATTATTTCAGTAGCTCACCTGGTGGAATCACTTTTAGTAACAGTGACAATAGTATTACTGATTTCGGCGGGACTGTTACTGCTGTACCTTTTGAATCTTCACCTTTTACTTTAGGCTTCTTGGTTGTTCCCTTTGCTATCCGTAAAATATTTAACCGACTGCAAGTTAAAGCAAAAACAATCTCACAAGCAGAACCAGAAGTGAACTAAAGATATCTTTAAACCCCCTTTTTTAAGGGGGGAATCTTGACAAAGCTCTAATTTTCGATTTTTGATGCAGATTTATAAATTCTCACGCAATCCCATGGCTATTTTACTGTGTTTTTCGATTTGTCCCATTACCTGTTTTGCTCTTTGAATTACCACTGTGGGTAAACCTGCTAACCTTCCTGCTTCTATTCCATAGGATTTATCAGCACCACCGGGTTGAACTTGATGTAAAAAGATGATTTGGTCTGGTAATTCTTTAACTGTAACTTGATAATTTGCTACATTAGAAATAATAGTAGCCAATTCATTTAACTCATGATAATGAGTAGCAAAAATCGTGCGAGATTTAATCTCAACTGCTAAATATTCTGCCACAGCCCAAGCAATTGAAAGACCATCAAAAGTTGCTGTCCCGCGACCAATTTCATCTAACAAAACCAAAGATTTCGCAGTTGCATGATTGAGAATATTGGCAGTTTCATTCATTTCCACCATAAACGTAGATTGACCTGTGGCTAAATCATCTACAGCCCCAACACGGGTAAAAATGCGATCGCACACTCCCAATTTAGCAGACCGCGCCGGCACAAAACTACCCACCTGCGCCATTAACTGAATTAAACCAACTTGACGCAAATAACAACTCTTACCACTCGCATTTGGACCGGTTAAAATCACTAAATCAGGGGAAGATAAATTCTTCTTTTCCTCTTCCTTCGCTTCCTTCGCTCCTTCGTGGTTCATTTCCTTCCCCCCTAAGCAAGTCGAATTAGGGACAAAAAATCCAGCAGGTAAAGACTGTTCCACCACCGGGTGACGACCATCAATCACGTTAATCTCGCGTCCTGTAAGCATTTCTGGACGACAATAACCTTGATGTACGGCTAATTCCGCCAAACCACATAATACATCTGACGCAGCTACGGCACGGGCAATACTACGGATGATTTCGGCATGAGAACCCACTTCATCCCGTAATGCGTCAAAAATCTGATATTCCAACTGATTTAAATCATCTCGCGCTGTGAGAATTCGGGCTTCTCGTTCTTTCAAATCAGGAGTAATGTAACGTTCCTCATTTGTCAGAGTTTGCTTACGAATGTAATTATCGGGAACTTGGTCAGATTTACTGCGGGAAATACTGATATAATAACCAAAAGTTTTATTAAATCCTACCTTCAAAGTGGGGATTCCCGTTCTTGTTCTTTCGTCAACTTCTAAGTTGGCAATCCATTGTTGATCACTTTCGACTGTAGCCTTTCTTTCATCTAAAAGCGGATTGATTCCCGCCCGAATTAAACCGCCTTCTTTTAGATGAGTCGGTGGTGATTCTACGATGTGAGCGTGTAATTTTTCTGCTAGTTCTTCGAGGCTGGGCGGGACTTTTTGCAAAGCTTTTAAGAAAGGTGATCTCGCATCTTCTACCAAGCGAGATAATTCTGGTAAACGGGAGAAAGAATCAGCTAAGGCGACTAAATCCCGTGCATTTGCTCTACCAGAAGCGGCTCTGACTGTTAAACGTTCTAAATCATAAATTTGCTTGAGTAAATGGCGTAGATCTTGGCGTAAAGGTGTATTTTCTACTAATTCTTGAATGGTATCTTGGCGGGATTTAATCCCTTTGATCTCTAGTAGCGGTTGTAACAACCATCTTCTTAAAGCCCGGCTGCCCATGGCGGTGCTAGTTCGATCTAAAGCCCATAATAGAGAACCGTGAAATGTGCCGTCGCGGACTGTTTGGGTAATTTCTAGGTTACGGCGGGTTTGATGATCAACTATTAAATAATCATTTAATGTATATGTGCGTAATAATTGCAGGGAGACGGGATTGGCTTTTTGTGTGTCTTCGATGTATTCTAAAAGACCACCAGCGGCGCGAACTGCCAGGGGGAGATGCTCGCAACCCAAACCTTCGAGCGATCGCACTTTGAATTTCTGCAATAATTTACTTCTAGCTTCTGCTTGGGAAAAGGGGACTTGCGATCGCAAACTATAACAAAATGTAGGTGGTAGACATTGGGGCAAAGAGGGTGAAGTTTCCCCTGGACGCAGTAAACTACCTAAATCGGGGGCGTTAGTGGGAAACAGGACTTCGGAAGGTTGTAAACGCATTAACTCTTGAGTTAAGTGTTCTAAATCACTACCTTGAGATGTGAGAAATTCCCCTGTCGAGATATCTGCGTAGGCTAACCCCCAATGATTGACAGCAATTACCACAGCCGCTATGTAATTATTCCGACTGGCTTTGAGCATTCCCTCTTCTAGCAAAGTCCCTGGTGTAAGAATGCGTGTTACTTCTCGCTTGACCAGACCAATGGCATCCGCCGAATCTTCTACTTGGTCGCAAATTACTACAGCATAACCTTTTTCTACCAGTTGGGTTGTGTAGCGTTCCCAAGCGTGATGAGGTACACCTGTCATGGCAACGCGACCGACTTCCCCACCGTGTTTACTGGTTAAGACTAATTCTAATTCTCTAGAAACGGTTACAGCGTCTTGGAAAAAAGTTTCAAAAAAATCGCCTACTCTGTACAGCAGCAACGCATGAGGATATTTATCCTTGACTTCTACATAATGCTGATACATCTTACTCAGCTTACTGCGGTCTTCTACCAGATTTGTATCAGTAAGTGATTTGTTGGGTTGATTGGGTTCTGGTGTGGAAGTCGTCATGGTAGATGCTGAGAATTTATTGGCGCAGATGATTGTGATTCCTTCTGATCATAACGTGATGTGGGGGATTGGGAGCGATCGCTTCAGGTTTATTTATTTTTATATAAATTACCCTTGGTATTGGAATGATTTTTTCCTTTTGGAGGAAATCTGGGTTAGAGTTTCTTGTTTGTAACAATTAATTGATATTTGTTGCCAAAATCACTGTTTTAGTTAGACTCTAAGAAGACAACAAAGCAATTATTTTTATGAACACTCTTTCTAGTCTGGAATTTAAACGGTCAACTTGGCAAACAGCGATTATGTTAACTCTGGGCTTCTGGCTCAGTGCTAGTCTGGTTTTAGATTGGGTAATTATGCCTAGTCTTTACTTTGCTGGCATGATGAATGAGGCTAATTTTTCTACAGCAGGTTATCTGGTTTTTTGGAATTTTAATCGCCTAGAATTATTGTCTGCTACTGTGGTTTTAACTGCTGTACTGGCTATTAGCAAGACTAAATCTAATTGGCCTTTAGGTAGTATTGCTTTATCTGGAATTCTGTTAACAGTAGCATTACTAGATACTTATTTCTTAACTCCCCAAATGTGCGCTCTAGGTGCTAATTTCAGCTTACTTACTAGTAATCTAGTTCCACCACAAATGAACTTATTACACAGCGGTTATTTTCTATTAGAAGCATTGAAGCTAGTAGCAGGTGGTATTCTGTTAAATTTGTACTGGCGCGAAGCTTAATGTTTAAAAAGTAAAAAATATCACACTATCAAGCATAAACACTGGCATTGTCCGGGATTTTGAAGATTGCTATCTAGCTAAACATTAACCCAATATTTGTCATACTAGATATAGTATAAAATAGCGTGCAGAATCTGGGTTAATGAATCGCCAAAAACCTCAATTTTTGGTGAGCTTATGACAAAGTAATTCCCAGCCAACATCACCGGACTGTTAGTAAAGATAGTGGTCAAACTAATCATAATGATTAAGAAATCAGATTTTGTCTTAGCTCCCTACATGAAGAGCAACGACTTACGCGCAACTTATCAAGTCCTTAATACAGTTGTTCCCTATATTTTGTTATGGATTTTAGCAGCAAAAGCAGCAGAATTTTCCTTTTGGTTGCTGCCACCGATCATGATTTTGATCATACTATTTTCACTGCGTTGTTTTTCTTTAATGCACGACTGTGGACATTATTCACTGTTTAGATCAAAACGGGTAAATAGAGTCGTAGGATTTATTTTGGGAGTGATGAATGGCATCCCTCAATATCCTTGGTCAAGGGGTCATGCTTTTCATCATAAAACAAATGGCGACTGGGAAAAATATAAAGGACCGGCTGCATTAATCTCCACAGAGAAATTTGCTAAACTTAGTCCTTTTGCCCAAAAGCGGTATGAATTACTTAGGCATCCATTAATGCTTTTGCCGGGCGGTTTTTTCTATCTAGCAATTAAGCCCAGACTGGCACTAATCGCTGGTTTGTATGGTTTTATAGGTCATTTGCTGACTTGCATACAGAAAGAACCGACTATGGATATCAAGGAAATCATTTACTCTTATAAATCCAGAAATTGGTACACAACAGGAGAGTTTTTTGATATCCTTTTCAACAATATTTGCGTAGTTAGTAGTTGGATTTATTTGGGTTATTTACTAGGATTTGGATTCTTCTTTGGGGTTTACTCAATCACTCTCACCTTTTCAGCAGCAATTTTTATCTGCATCTTCTTTGTACAGCACAATTTTGATGGCTCTTACGCCCATAAAACTGAAGGTTGGGATTATACTCTAGGAGCATTACAAGGCAGTAGTTACTTAGAATTACCCAGAGTTCTTAAATGGTTTGGGGCAGACATAGGCTATCACAATATCCACCATCTTTCTGAAAGAATACCTAATTACAATCTGGAAGCTTGCCATAATCAAAATATTCATTTACTGACCCATGTAAAAAAGCTAAAAATAGCGGATATTCCTGATTGCTTCCAATTTATTTTGTGGGACGCATCGGAGGATCGTCTTGTATCTATCGCTTCATTTCATCAATCAACCGATTACGGTAGTAACTTTATGTTACAATAGCGGATCTCCTTAATTTCCGATCATTTATTTGCTAACTGTCTCTTATTCCTCTTCACTGTTGGGTAATAAGAGACGGATAGCAAGAATGGCAAATCCCACAGCAGCGATCGCTTTTAAAATCCGTGTAGGTAAAAATTGGGACACCGCACCACCAGCTAATGCGCCCAGGAGACTTGTTAATACTAAAGCGCCCGCTGTACCAAAAAATATAGCTTTTCGAGATTGTCCTTGTCCAGAAAGAGCGATCGCTGCTAACTGACTTTTATCACCCAATTCTGACAAAAACACCGTGACAAAGCTTAGTCCTAAAAGATGCCAGTTCATAATTTCCCCAGTTCACAATATTTACAAGTATTAACCCTGAATTACATCCCATACCAACATGACGGAAATCAGTAGTAACATCACCCCGGCTGATTTCTCAACGGTTTTAGGGCTAAGTTTTGTAGATATCCAACCACCTAATAATACTCCCAGTAAGCTAGTAGTAATTAATGCTACTGCTGAACCCAGAAAAACCACCCAAGGGGCATGAGATTCTGCACTCATTAACAGGGTAGAAAGTTGGGTTTTATCACCAATTTCCGCGAGAAAAATGGTGATGAAGGTTGTCCCAAAGACCATAAATACAGATTCTTTCGGTTGGGGATGATCCTTAACTATGGGTTGATGTAATTGGCTTTCAGTTTCCGATACGTGGGAAATGCTGACAGGTGGAGTATCAAGTTTCACAGGCGCTAATCTTGTCTCTAAGTTGTTTTCATATTCTTTTCATTTTCTCATATTGTTGTCATAAATTGCAACTTTACTGGATTAAAAACCGACAGCTTGATCAAAACGGATTTGTTCCAAACTGCGATCGCTCTGCTTATACTCGTCAAGATGTAATATCAAGCAAATAGCAGTATTTATTTTTTATATAAAGATTATTGATGAGAATACACGCTTAGAGGGTGTTTGAAAAGTTATGGTTGATGTATCAAATATTTTTTACCCCACCCTAACCCTCCCCTTGTAAAGGGGAGGGAACTGGATTTTTATTGTTTCCCCCCTTTACAAGGGGGGACTAAGGGGGGTAGCAATGTG
>NZ_JAQMTJ010000280.1:0-27196 GCF_028330815.1 Dolichospermum lemmermannii CS-548 | reverse complement strand
GCAGCAAAAAAAATCAAAAGTAAGCGCAATTGCAATACCTGTCGTACTGGTAGTTGCCTTGAGCGTCTAGGAGGATAATTGACTATCCTTTTTAAGCAAGTCTTAAAGAATCTGCGTGTCTTTAGACCGCAGAGTGTCAATACCAATTAATTGTAGTAGGGGTTTAGCAGTGCTAAACCCCTACCAACCAAATCACTCACTAACAATTAACGTTTAAACAATGGCTGTCAAAGTTTTAGTTCCCACAGTTCTACAAAAGTTTACAGAAAATCAAGCTGTCTTAGAATGTAGTGGTAGTAATATTTCTGAATTGTTTGATTACTTAGAAACAAGCTATCCTTCTATTAAGGGGCGTTTGCGGAAGCCAGACGGAGAGCCTTTACGGTTCTTAAATTTCTATGTCAACAGCGAAGATATTCGATTTTTACAAAATACAGAAACACCACTTGAGGATAAAGATGAAGTGAGTATTGTTCCCGCTGTTGCAGGTGGTTGAAATATCGCTGGAGGGTATGGGATTTTAAAAGTCCCAAATTACCCATTACCCATTTTATCCAACATACTTCGTGAAAAGTTACTATTTAAACGATTTTATCCCAATGATAGGCCAAGCTGCACAGAATCATGAAACTTATTAATTCATCCGTCTTTATCTGCGCTAATCTGCGTTAATCTGCGGTTAATTACTCTTAAAATCTTATTTTATATCTAAATAGCTGTAGCTATGCTCTGGTATGTCAAAATAAAAATAACTGACTACCCCAAAATGAGCAATGGCAGAAGAAACTAATCAAAATCAAGCGGGAGATGTAGCTTCTAATCCTGCTGCAACCGTCCCAGAAAAGCCCCCAGCAGAGACTAAAGCTGCCAAAAAGGAAAAACCCCCAGCATTGGAAGATAAGCCTTTTGAAGAGTTTATGCAGCAGCATTACCTCCCAGCGTTGCAAGAGGCAATTACTAAAGAAGGTGTGCCAGATGTAAAGCTGACTTTTGCCAAGCAGAAGTATTCTATTATTGGTTTTAACTCGGCGGAAGAATGTTGGCAAGTTATTGGTTCTTGGCAAGGGGGACAACGCCAGTTTAATGTATATTTCCCTGAAGAAAATATTCAAGGTAAAAAGGGATTTTCCTGTAATGAAGGTAAAAAACCCAGTACCTTGGAATCATTTCTAATTGATGAGCGCAAAACTACCCTAGAATTGTTGGTATCTCGGCTAGTGTACCGCTTGAATGGACAAAAGTGGCTAGGTAGAAATTAGAACTTTACAATTCATCAAAATAATAAGTAACGACTCCAGAAATGGGGTCGTTACCTATTCTGAGATGATCTGATTGCAGCATTTCTCTGAGTATAGTTTCCACTTCCACAATACCAGATCCCGTAGCCCTAACACCTTGAATTACAGTTAAACTACCACCATTAGCCTCTGCGGCTTCTATCAGTTTAACAATCAGTGGTTTATCAGTTGGTTTCTGGACTTGGGAAATAAATATCCGTTCATTCATGGGTATACCCAGAGGTGATAAACCTGCTTTTAACCGCAAATTCTGCTCATATTCGTCAACCATATTCGGTATGATTAATAAATCATAGATTTGCCCCATGTAAAATAAACCGCAGGTAAATAGCCATAATAAACCAGTAGCGGTTTTGCCATTATATAACCGATGTAAACCGTTTATTCCCAAAAAACCAGCCCCACATAAGAGGTAAGAGACAAGAAGACGGTCTTTATTTTCGTTATTTTTTATGCTCATCTTATTTTATGTCCATCTAGGATTTACTGAGTTAAGAATCCACATTTCCATTAACTAACCCTTGTCAGCCTTCGATTCCCCAATTAACGATTGTATTTTTAATTCTAACCATGATTTACCTTTCTCCCGAACTTCAAGCTAGACTTTCCACTCCTTTAAAAATTGGCTCATTTGAGGTTAAAAGCCGGGTTTTACAGTCTCCTTTGTCCGGGGTGACTGATTTGGTATTTCGGCGTTTGGTGCGTCGTTATGCGCCAGAATCTATGGTGTATACAGAAATGGTAAATGCTACGGGTTTGCATTACGTTAAGCAGTTACCAATCATTATGGAAGTAGATCCTAATGAACGTCCAATTAGTATTCAATTATTTGATTGTCGTCCCGATTTTCTCGCGGAAGCAGCCATAAAAGCAGTGGCTGAAGGTGCGGATACGATTGATATTAATATGGGATGTCCTGTGAATAAAATTACTAAAAATGGTGGTGGTTCTTCTTTATTACGTCAACCAGAAATTGCGGAAGCAATTGTGCGAGAAGTTGTCAAAGCTGTAGATGTTCCCGTGACTGTGAAAACCCGCATTGGTTGGAATGATCATGAAATTACTATTCTTGATTTTGCGAAAAGAATGGAAGACGCGGGAGCAAAAATGATTACTGTGCATGGACGGACTCGCGCTCAAGGTTACAATGGTAATGCGCGGTGGGAATGGATAAAAAAAGTCAAGGAAATTTTATCAATTCCTGTAATTGGTAATGGGGATATTTTCTCTGTGGAAGCTGCGGTAAAATGTTTAGAACAAACTGGCGCAGATGGGGTAATGTGTTCTCGTGGAACTTTGGGTTATCCGTTTTTAGTTGGTGAGGTTGATCATTTCTTGAAAACTGGAGAATTATTACCACAACCTAACCCCATTCAACGTTTAGAATGTGCCAGAGAACATCTTTTTGCTTTATGGGAATATAAGGGAGATAGGGGGGTACGTCAAGCTCGGAAACACATGACTTGGTATGCTAAAGGTTTTGCTGGTGCTGCTGATTTACGAGGTAAATTAAGTTTAATGGAAACTGTTCAACAAGGTTTAGATTTGATTGACGGTGCGGTAGAAAGATTAGCTTGTGGTTATGAAATTGAGGAAGAAACAGAATCTACTATTGCATTATAGAAGAAGTCAGGAGGAAGAAAGCAAGAAAAAGCAGGAAAAAGAATCAATTTGGGATAATTATGATGCAAACGAAAGTTTTTATCTGCATTGATTTAAAACCTATTTTTGATTATTTCTACTGATAACAGTTGAACATAAGCTAAGTGTAATTTCTATGTTCTTAAATTCCTGCCTTTTACAACAAACCCCGATAACGAATAAAAATCAAAATCACAGCCCAAGAACCTAATGCAACTTTAACAGCAACTAAGATATTTAATATTGGCAAAATTCCGCCACTAAAAAGCATTCCTAACTCACCGTGTGGTAACTCAAATCCCGACAAAGTTATCACTGATAAAACAATAAAGACTAACACCGAAATCTTTTCCCAAATAGCAGCGTGCCAACGTTGGTAAATGTCCTGCATCCATTGGTATGATGAGGTAATTGCTATGAGTCCGATTGCTGTTCCTCCAGCCACTCCAGCCGCAAAACCACCCCCCGGACTCAAATGTCCCCTAATTGCTAATTCAATGCCCACTAATGCCGCAATTGTCGCCCCTAGACGAGCTAAAATGATGGATGGTTGATCTTTGAATTGATAGATGCTGCAAGATGGTTTTTCATTAGCTAGTAAAAAATTAGCTCCGAGAATAGCAATAGTGAAGACAATAACTTCAAAGATTGTATCATATAGCCGATTTCTGAAAATAATCCCTGATACTGCATTGGGAACACCACTTTCTTTAACCACTGTTTCCACAATGGAAATATCTGGTAAATTTAGTTCGGAATTAGGCATAATCAGCATTTTCACAAATAAAGCTATTCCGGCTAAAATGTAAACTAATTTCATAAATTTTGCGCTCCTGAATCTAAAATATTGAAATATTGTAAAGTTGTTTTCGGTGATAAAAGTTTACTTTCCATAATGTTATAGATGCGTTCCACTCTAATTACAGTTTGGTATGTTTCCTGTGCTTGCTCACTTTTTTCTAATTGCACACAACTAGCATGAATTTCTTTTTCTATTAATGCCTGTTGTAAGGTTTCTTTAGTAGGATAAGGTACGAGTTCTAGACGTAAATAATGTTCATTAAAAATGCTGCGGAAATCGTTTATCAGTTGTTGAAAATTGCTATCCTGATTTTTTTCTATTGACTGATTTTCCATGACACCAAGACGTAACACTAAAGATGAACGAACTGCAATTGCATAGAGGGTAATTGATAGCATCGTTCCCATTAATGCTTCTGTTAAAGCCACATCTGCTGCACCTAAAACTGCATCTACCATTGCTGCAACTGCACCGAGTACCCCACGAAGTATTAAGGCATGATAGGGGTTAGTTTGAGTTACTAACATCCCCGCAGTTAAAGGTAATAAAGCAATAATTAAATAGAGATAAGTATCATTCATTGTTTGCCTCTTCTGTTGAACAGTATGCTAATACATAACCCAGCATAGTATTCCAAATTGCTAAGGAAATAATGCCAAGAATAAGTAGTGGCCATTCACTGGGTATTTTCAATAATAGTCCGACAATAATCATCATTGAACCTAACGTATCCGCAACAGAAAGTCCATGTAATTTGAATAATACTGATCTGTTGCTGACTAAATGAGAAGTTCCCCAAAACCAGAAAACTATGCCGATACCTATGCAGGTATAACTAAGAAGGTTAATCATACTTCACCTAATCTTCTGAGAATATGTGCTAATAACATTAATGCGGCATTTCCTACACTCAACATAATTGCTGCAACTACACCAATCATCCAATCATCTCGCAAAACGGAAATTACGAGAATCATGATGGCTACTTTACTAGAAATGCTGCCAAAAGCTAACATTTTCTGCCAGGTATCATCACTTTTCCAAGCTTCATAGATGGGAATGAGTAAAGCTAAAATCATTGCCATTAAGACTATTTCTAGTTTCATGATTGTTTTCTCTTGGGTTTAATGTGGTGGACTTCATACCATCCTTCTTCGTGGTATTTCATGACGATGGTTTTGGGTGTAAAGGTAATCAGAAATATATCAATAAAAACCAATAATGGTGATCTGTTGAGTTTGACTTTTTCCATGATAATTTCTTCTTGATTATGGGGACGGAAGATAATTTCAAATGCCTCTATGAAAGCGACCGGAATCGCAACAAAGATTTTAATTATTACCTTTAACCAAGATTTTAATTTTTCTGGTGATGACTTACCACGTGGTAAAAGTAAGGCAATAATTACACCGATGATAATATTTGTTAAACTCACATTAGCAGTGAGTAATAACCAAATTGACAGTCTTAATATGAGATGTCCAATCATGGGAAAGCCATCCAAAATAATAGGATTAAAGTTAAACTCATGACACCAACTAAATGCTCAAATTCTTCAAATACACGAGGTAGAGATATGGATAACTTTTTCAAAATGAAATGATATCCTAACCAACCTACAGCGATAGTTGCGATCGCTTTTGTAATATTAGTGATTTCATAAGCTGGAAGATAGATAATATTTGCCACAAATAATCCAGTAATTAAAAAGATTACTGATATCCAAAAACCGGATTTTGTTTTTTGTTCTTCTGCTTTTACATGGGGGAGAAAAATAAATTTAGCAAAAGATATGGCTGTACCAACTGCGGCAATATTCATCAGTATAAATTGCCAAGATTCTAAATTTTTCGTCGTTAATACTTTTGCCTCAAAACCTGACAACAAAGGCAAGCCAGAAATTGATAAACTAGCGATCGCTAAGGCTATCCAAATAGTAGTATTAATGGGTTTATTTTGCAGTTCTTTAAAATTGCGACTGGGTAAAGAACCCGCAATCAAAAATAAAGATGATTTGACTAATCCATGGGTGAGGGCATAAAATCCACCTACAGCCGGTGCAGCGAGAATAAAGCCTAATTGGGAAATTGTGTGAAACGCCAACATTCGCTTAGTATCTTTTTCTAACATGGCATAGGATACACCCATCAAAGCTGTTCCCACACCAAAAATTCTGACTATAATATCAATTTCTTCGGAAACTAATGCAGTACGTAATAAAGGCAAAACACTGGCTTTAACGACAATTCCTGACATCAATGCGGAAACTGGGGTTTCTGATTCAGAATGAGTTAAAGGTAGCCATAAACCGGAGACAAAAATCCCCGCTTTGATGAATAATCCCAGAAAAATTAGTGCTAGTGCTTCCGGGGGTGATCCTTTTAACCCGGCAAAATTAAAGGAATGATGTGTTTGATAAACTAATACTGCACCTACTAGATAAAATAACATTGCAGTATTGCTAACAAAGAGATACCGTAAACCTACCCAAATTGAGCGATCGCTACGGGGATAAGCAATCAACAGAAAAGCCGCAATACCGCTGACCTCTAAAGCCACATATAAACTAATGAAATCGGCACAGATAAAGGCAGCATTGAGGCTACCATGCACAATAATCATCTGGGCATAGAAAAAAGCCGTTTTATCACTGCGCCAGCAGTAGAGGGCAACAGCAGCCGTTACCAGGGCATTTGTTAAAATAAAGTAACCGCTTAACTCATCGGCTACCAATGTGATACCGAAGCTATCTAGTAAATTCAGGGTGATAGGTGATGGTTCGATAAATAGCTGCAACCCATAAGCAGCAGAAGCAATAGTCCCCCACAATGTCAAATGTCGGTTCAGTTTGGGGACTAGAAAAATCATGAATCCTAGAATAAATGGGGTAGCAATCCAAGCTAGTGTAATGGTATTCATGGTGTATTATTTCTTTCAATCTCGTTGCTTTCCAATGTGGGGTTATCCCGTGCTAATTTCATCACACCAACCAGCATCAAAGCCTGAATGGAAAACCCGATAACTATCGCTGTTAATATCACTGCTTGGGGAACAGGATCGGCATAAGCAATGTTTTTTACATCGGAAATAATGGGAGTAAATAAGCCTTGTCGTGATGCAATTAGTACATAAAAGGCAATCACACCTGTACTCATCACATCCATAGAGACAATTTTCATTACCAGGTTTTTTTTGAGGATGATGCCAAAAAAACCACACAATATTGTTATCAGTACGCACGCTTCTAACACGGGAGTTATTTAATTTTATGATAAAGTGCTGATTTAATATAAGCACGAATTTCTAGTGCTAAGTTGATCTTGACACTAAAATATTTTGATGATTATTATAGGTATATCTAATGATTTATGTTTTCTTTACTTTTAAAATATCTGTTGAGATAAATCTATCCTTTCACAACTTTTAAAGTTTGCAAAGTTTCATCTGCACAACCGGTAATAAAACCACCCATTTTCTGAATTTCTTGCAAATATTCTAAAGCTGATTTTGTAATTAGTTCTCCTGGCATTAATACGGGAATTCCTGGAGGATAAGGACAAATAATTTCTGCACAAATCCGTTCTAGGGTTTTCTCGAAAGGTAATATCTCACTATCAGCAAAAAAGGCCTCACGGGGAGAAATGCACATAGAAGGGGCGATTATAGTATCTTTTTTAGATTTACAGATTTTTTCCCGATTTGTCAAGTGGGGAATTTGGGTAAGATTATTTAAGGTTTGTACTAATGTTTCAATATCAGTTTTTGTGTTTCCTAGGCTAATAATAAATGTGAGATTTTGTAAAGATGAAAATTCTGGGGTTACTCCCATGGCATTAATAATATCTTCAGCAGTAAAACCTGTTAAACCTAACTGAGAAACATTAACAGTTAACCGGGTTTTATCTAAACCTATAAAGCCATTATTTTTTATATGGTTTTGAGGTATTTGTAAAACCGATAAACTAGGAATTTTGTTGATTTTATCAATTGCTTCTTTGGCTAATTCCAAAGTTTGAAACATCAGCTTTTCTCCATGTATTGCCATTTGCTGACGTGCGGCATCTAGAGAAGCTAAAAGGATAAAACTAGGACTGGTAGATTGAACTAATTGCAAAGCTTTATTCACTCTATCAATATCAATTCTTTGACCTTGAATATGTAACATTGATGCTTGTGTCATTGCCCCCAATGTTTTATGAATTGATTGTACTGTTAAATCTGCACCTGCGGATAAAGCAGATGTTGGTAATTCTGGGTGAAAATGAAAATGTGCGCCATGGGCTTCGTCTACAATTAAGGGAATATTATATTGGTGGGTAAGGTTTACCAATGCTGGCAAATTCCCACAAACACCGTAATAATTAGGATAAACTATCAGCACTGCTTTTGTATCTGGATGTTTTGCTAATGCTGCTTTTAATGCTTCTGGTGTAACGCTATATGCAATATCTAAATCTTCGTCATATTCAGGATTTATAAAAATAGGAATTGCCCCAGAAAAAATTAACCCAGAAATCACAGAAGAGTGGACATTTCGCGGCAGAATAATTTTATCTCCTGTTCTACAAGTAGCGAGAATTGCGGCTTCAATTCCGCAGGTAGAACCATTAACTAAAAACCATGTATTGTTTGCACCAAAAGCCTCTGCTGCTAGTTCTTGCGCTGCGAGAATTACGCTTTGGGGTGTGAATAAATTATCTAATTCTGCTAATTCTGTTAAATCAGCACGAAAGACATCTTTTCCGATTAAATCAGTTAGAAGTGGAGAAATGCCCGCACCGTGTTTATGTCCTGGGGTGTAAAATGGGGCGTGAGGACGGGTTGTACAGGCTTTTAAGGCATCTATCAGGGGGGTTTGGTTTTGATTTGGCATTTTTAGGGGAAAACCAGCGATAAACATTAAGGTCACCGTTTGTGTTTCGCTCAGAATTGGTGACTTGTATTCATGAAACTCTAGCAGTTCCTTTCTTGGTAACGATGCTGCAAGGCACACCGTTTATTAACTTGTTCGGTCGGTAGGGGTGCTATCGTCCTATATGATACTGTAATGGCAAAAGATTCCAGCTTGGGTAATCTCTCTATGCTGATGAAAGGTGAATCTCTACCCGCAGTATCCTCTTGGGTTGGTTCTCCGGCTCGAACTACTGATTAAAAAAAGGAATATGAGACAAGAGAGAAAAGATGAGAGGAAAAACTTTCTTTTTCTTCTTTTTCTTCTTCTTTCTTCTTCCTGACTCCTGACTCCTGACTCCCGAATCCAAAATATGATATAATTTTATGTCTGGAAGTTGATATGTGTTAAGACTAGCTATTCTAAGCTAGGATAAGACAGCAATGTAAGTGGAAATTGTCATCCCCCTACTTACATAATAAACTGAATTTATGACAAAACCTTTACGGAGACTAGACCCAGGAATACATTAGCATGGTCAATCAGAACTTAACCGCTACAGAAATTGGATTTACCCACGAAGATTTCGCTGCTCTACTTGATAAATACGACTATCACTTCAGCCCTGGAGATGTCGTACCGGGTACAGTTTTCAGTATAGAGCCGCGCGGCGCTCTGATTGACATAGGTGCGAAAACCGCAGCATATATACCCATACAAGAAATGTCTATTAACCGGGTCGATGCCCCGGAAGAAGTCTTACAATCAAACGAAACACGGGAATTTTTCATTCTTACCGATGAAAATGAAGATGGTCAGCTCACCCTTTCAATTCGTCGGATTGAGTATATGCGGGCTTGGGAGCGAGTGCGGCAGTTGCAAGCAGAAGATGCTACTGTCCGTTCTGGCGTTTTCGCAACCAACCGTGGTGGTGCATTAGTGCGAATTGAAGGATTGCGCGGCTTTATCCCCGGTTCTCATATTAGCACTCGCAAACCCAAGGAAGATTTGGTAGGCGAAGAACTGCCCTTGAAATTCTTAGAAGTAGATGAAGAGCGTAACCGCTTAGTTCTCTCCCATCGTCGGGCGCTGGTTGAGCGGAAGATGAACCGTTTGGAAGTTGGCGAAGTGGTTATTGGTACTGTTCGCGGTATCAAACCTTACGGTGCTTTCATTGATATTGGTGGCGTGAGCGGACTGCTACACATTTCTGAGATTTCCCACGAGCATATTGACACTCCTCATAGTGTATTCAATGTCAATGATGAAGTGAAAGTAATGATCATTGACTTGGATGCAGAAAGGGGACGGATTTCACTGTCTACCAAACAGTTAGAACCTGAACCCGGTGACATGATCAAGAACCGTGATTTGGTTTACGATAAGGCCGAAGAAATGGCAGCTAAGTATCGGGAACAATTGCTTGCTAAACAGCAAGGTATTACTATACCTGCGGAAGTAGCACCTGTGGAAGACGCTGAAGAAATTGCACCTCAAGAAGGCGTAGCTGAAGAAGTTGCATCTGTAGAAGCTGTAGCTGGGGAAGAAATTCCCGCAGCAACAGAAATTGAAGAAGAGATCCCAGCGGCTATTGAATCATAGATTGATAGTTGTAATTACCTACAACTGAGATCATGAAAGTATTGAATTAAGAGGGTTTGTCCCTCTTTTTTTGTGGCAATTGGCTATTCAATTGATCTATTCCCTGTTCTTTAACAACTGAAAAATATGGTAACTATTAAATGTAAAAACATTGCGTTTTCTCATATTGAAGCAATTTTATTTGATAAAAACGGGACTTTAGAAGATTCCGAGTCATATTTAATAACGTTGGCACAAAAAGCAACGCGGATAATAGACGCGCAAATTCCCGGTATTGGTGAACCATTGTTAATGGCTTTTGGTATTAATGGCGATTTTTTAGATCCAGCGGGTTTAATATCAGTAGCGAGTCGCAAAGAAACAGAAGTTGCAGCAGCAGCCTATATTGCGGAAACCGGAAGAGGATGGTTTGAATCTTTGAAAATTGCCCGTCAAGCTTTAGAAGAGGCTGATCAATATGTTAGCAAAACTCCCTCACCTTTATTTGTGGGTAGTTTGGAGGTATTACAGTCTTTGTCAGTAGCGGGATTAAAATTGGGGATTCTGTCAGCCGCAACTACTGAAGATGTAGAGAAATTTGTGATTAATCACCAATTAAGCGATTATTTGCAACTGGAAAAGGGAGTTGATGAGGGTCCAAGTAAACCAGATCCAGCCCTGTTTTTAGAAGCTTGTCAAGCCTTGGGAGTAGCACCAGGGGCAACTTTAATGGTAGGTGATTCTGTGGGTGATATGCAAATGGCACGTGATGCTAAAGCTGCTGGCTGTATTGGTATTACTTGGATTGGGAGGGCAGATAATGTTAAAGGTGCAGATGTGGTGATTAATCAACTTGAGGAAATTCAGATTATTGAGGATTGAATGATTTCCTAGTTCTATTTATTGACACACCAATTCAGAAAAATTTTGGCAATTAATTAAGTTAAAATTTAAGCGGACTAACTACAAACTACTCACTATCTCTTAATTATGAATCAATCCAATAATAGTGGCATACTTGAACAGTTTGTCAATATAGTGATGGGTGTAAAAACTGGGAATCAACAACAGTCTCTAAATACCTCAGCAGCGGACACACAAGAACTAGATATCAAGGCAGTTTTAGTTTATAAATTAGGAACTATTCTGCAAATAGGAGTGATGATTCTTGTGTTACTGGGAATGGAAAAATTAGTAATTTTAATTGACAATAATTCTGCTTTTCCCAGTTCGTTTAGCACTTTAGTCACGGCGTTATTTTTTGGTTTATTAAGTATCCGTTCCCGCATTTTCTCGCTTTTAGATAATACCCGTTCTCGGACAACTTATGATCAGGTAATTAGACCAAGATGGTCTCCTCCACCTTTAGCATTTCCCATAGTTTGGATGTTAATTGCCGTTTTGCGAGTAATTTCTTCGGTATTAGTTTGGCAGGAAATGAATCACCAATTTTTGGTATTACCTTTAATTCTGTTTGTGGTACATCTGGCTTTAGGAGATACTTGGAATACGATTTTTACCGTAGAACGGAGATTAGGTGCGGCTGTTCCTGTGGTGATTTTAGGACCTTGGTTATCGGCTATAGTCGTAACAGCAATTTATTGGCAAACTGTTCCTTTAGCGGGAATGATTTTATCTTTTTCTTGTGTATGGTTAACTGTTGCTTCTGTATTGGTGTTCAGAATTTGGCAGTTAAATGGATCTGAGCCTTTGTATCCTTTAAAATTAGCTGTTGTGGAGAAATAAATAGTCATAATTCACCTTGACGGGAAAGCAAAGAGCGCATTTAATATCCATGAAAAACGGTAGGGAAGAATTAATTCTCTACCACTGAATTCAGGAATTTAAACGCCTAACATAGTGCTGTAATATTAAACTATAATTCTTCAATTGTTACTAAACCACCTTCTGTAAATTGGATAGATAGTTTATAACCGTCAAGTAAAGCAGTTCCTAATAAGGGACGCTTTCCTGTAGCTAAAACATTAACTACTCTTTCTTCTCCATTCCAGATAATGGTAGCTTGATGTACTGGTAAAAGCACACGGCTATTATCTGCTAAATTTGCGTACATATCATAAACAAAAGGGAATCCCAAAAGATTCACGGCTGCGGGAGGTAAGGAAAGAAATTCTGTAAAACCTGTATCAATCACAAATTCAATTGTAAAATCTGGTTGTTCTGGCAATCGAAATATAACATTGACAGTTGCACGCCCGTTTTTAATAATACCAGTTATCACCGAGAATCACGCTCCATTTCTCCACTAAAGGAGGCAGCAACTTTGTAACCAATGCGAATACCAAAGAGTCGAGCAAATCTGTTTTTATTCCGTAAATAATGCGCTGATTCTATGCCTGTTTTATCAATAGCATATTCACCTGTTTCTATATCAATAATTATCATTTTACCGATGTTTTCTGCTGTTTCTACTTGCTGACGAATGCCATTATCATATAATTCTTTGGCACGTTTTGCGACTTCTTCGCTGCTGAGGAGAATGGCTTGCATTTTGTTTCATCCTTTTTGGTGATTAGTTTATTATACTTGATTAGTAGTACAGTTTATTCTTCTTCAAGCCACTGTTCATAACCACACACAAGTAATTTTTCCTTTAAATTAGCAATAGCTTCGGATGTGGGTACATCAATTGACTGTACGCGATATACATCATTGAGAACAACACTATAATCTTTACCGCTATAGTAAGCTACAACTTCAGCTAAATTCCTATCTGACATTTCCTCACTGAGTAATGCTAAAAGCGGTAAATAAGATTGTGATTCTATTCCCTTGGGGAAAGCATTTTGAATTAAGTTATATGTACTTTGTAGATGTGGTGAAATCGTGATTTGCATGATTTATTACCAGTTAAAGGAAAAGGTGGATGAATATATATATGAAAATCCACACCTTGAGCAGAAGCGGCTCTCACTCTATAATTAACTATTAACTATTAATTGATCTTAATTCTTGGCTCTAGAGATTTTGCCTCAAAACCTTCTTCAAATTGACCGATGATAGATGTTCCAAAGAAATACTCATTATTATACCATCTTCTATGTTTCCCTAAAGCATCTAATGCAAAGCGATAACATAGCTGTCTATCAATAGAATCCATACCAGCCTCTATCATATCAACAGTAGGCATCCAATCGTATATATATCTACATTCATCTAAGATAATCATATCCATAAACATCTGCGTATCTTTAGCAAGATAAGTCCACCGCTTCGTCTTTTCGATATTAACGTGGTAAGGAACAGCTATTTGACGAAATAGTAACTCTTTTATTTGATGAAAGAGAACTACGTCACAAAATTGATACATTTCCTGATGCCATCGTCGTTTATCTAAATTTATAAATTTTTTACTATAAAATTCGCTTTGATAAAAGCCTTCATCAAGCAAAAAATGCAGCCGTTCAAAATTATTAATAATTTCAGATTCATTATCAATCAAACTTAATTGTCTTAAAAATAACTTGCCAAATTTTTCGTATTCAGGATCTTGATATATTAATTGCGGATAATTTAAGTCTTGAGAGTTCCTATGACTATGAAGTGAAGCAACTGTCCACAGGATAGGCATTTGACCAGGTTCATCAATAATATCGCCACCTTCTCCTTCTTCCGAAACATGGTAAAGCTCATTAATCCTTTTTTCGAGTTCTGATTTATTCTTCAAATTAAAAAACTGCTCAAACAAACCATGTTTTTGAGTAAAATTATTATAGGGAACCACTACAGATGCAATATCTATTATCAGCCTTGTTATATATTGACCATAATAAAAATCTATATTATTTTGTATTTCTGTAAGCCAATTATTAAAGCTAAAACTTCCACTGATAGCGCCTTCAACCCAGTTTTCATTATCTTCATTAGATTCTTCTTGCTCTAAAAAATCTTTAGGGTATAAATATGAAGCAACTAATTTAGTAATTAAATCAAAGCCTTTTGGATCTTGTTGTTGATTAGGAAGTGAAACATTTGTAATCAATACACCTGGAGAATTAATTGCATGATGGGCTAAAATTGAAGTAATTGTTGCCAAAGTTTTTTGCTTTTCGTTTCTGCTTGGTAATGGACCACAAAAATCTAAGTAAATGATATCGAATTTTTGTGGAGACGCAGCAAAAAACTGTCCTATGTTTCCTTTTATCAACTTTAAAAAGGGAAATTTGGAATTTAGGGTAGACCAAACAGCATCTTCATAAGTAGACGAGTCTGTTTCAAATGCCCATACATTTTCAGGTAAAACACCAACATTCATAAGTTCTTGAAGGTCGTTGTCTGGATTTGGTCCTGCCAAGTATGCAACTTTTAGGTTTTCAGCTTTTCTCTTCTGTGTTATCGAATCATAGAAGTGTTCCCATCGAGCTATTGTTTCCTCAGACAGAAAACTGATCATCTCCTGATCAAAGGGAGTGCCATTAATACGGATAAATTGATGTACACGGCGAACATAATCTCTAGATGCCACTGTACTTTTATCTCTATCCTCTGTTAAGCATCTAACAGCTTCTTTTAAAACACATGATCTAGCTATTATTTTTTCTTTTTCTTGATAACTGCCCATAATAAAACTTTCTTAAACTCCAAATTCACCAATTTAATATTAACCCAGTGTCAATATTCCTGCTGAAAAATTAACAGCTAATGGCAATATTTTCAACCACTGCAAACCAAGCAAAGGTTCAGAAATACCTTCCGCAGCTAAAATAGGAATAATATACTCCTGTCCATTTTAATTGGTAACTTACCAACACCATCAGAACTGACAATTATAGCGGGTCTTACTTTTTTAATTTCTGCTCCCACAGTTGGATCAAAATTAGTTAGCCAGATATCACCCCGTTTAGGAATAGAAGAATTAGTAATCAATTAAGTCTCCCATTTGTAATTCTTGCCATTTTGTGTCTTGCTGGTAATGCTCTAACATTAAATCAGATTGTGACGCTAAAATCTTTTTTCGTTCTTCTAGAGGTAACTTTATAAGTTCACGACGGCTGAGAAACTGTTGTTTTAATTCATCAATATTTTCAGGAAAAGTGAGTTCACCATTTTTTTCTTCTCTTAAATATTGCTGCAATAACAATTGAATTTGTAACTTTTCTTCAATTGAAAACCCTTTTATTGCTTCTACCACATCAGTAAAAATCATAATAGTTATTCTTCACTTTCAATTAATCTTTTACCATTACTAAGACGCTGCAAAAACTCAGGAAAATTCATCAAATCATCAACAGATTCTGATGGTGGCATTTCTACCCAATTTGCCTCAGTATTTAACTTATCTACATAAATGTAGAATGCTTCTTGGTCATCTCGATGAGATAAAACATAAGCACGTAATTCCTTTGTACTCATACCTTGGAAGTTAGGCTGACTCATACCACATACCTCCATTTACCATTAGGATATATTTCTATCATATTCTCTTCACCCGCGAGAATAAATACATTACCTGTACGTTTATCAACTTGAACCAAGTTTATAGGTAAATATAGTTTAGTTAACCAACAACACAGAATAAACAACTGCGTTTTTTGCTCAGATGTAGGAATGACCCGTACTCCTCAATAAAACTCATTATAACGAATATATCACTCCTTCTCCTCTGGAGTGCCTCTGCTCTTTAGCATCTACCCTTCTGGATATCTAAGAGAGATTGTGCGAAATAAAAAATATACTAACTTACACTAATTCAGCAGCTAAAAGCCTACCCTCAACTGGTTCATACTCATCTTCTAGTAACCATAACTTAGCTGCTTCATAATTATTACTAGAAAATACAACCTTCTCACCTTGTTTTGGATCATAAATTTGACAATTTCCTTCACTGTCGCAAAGTAATAACAGAATATATGGAGGTGATAACATTGGATCTATCCATACTTCTGTAAATTCCCAGTTATTCTTCACTAGGTCTGGTGCGGGGTATGACGTGGTATTGGTTGTCTGCATTGATTTTTATCTCCCGATAGTAAAGTGGAATACTACTACCATCTGGACTAATTCTATAACCTATTGGTTCAGTAAAAAACATTCCATAGCGTTCATAATCTCGAACAGTGCCGATAAACTCACCTGTTTCTATTATGCACTGAGCAACTTGATTCATGGTATTTTCATCGTTAAATACATGAGCGGCTATTTCAACTTCACTAACATCTTTTCCCTAAGAACCAAACATTTTTGCCCATCTAACTTCGCCTCTATAGTCTGCTTGATAGAAACTGCAAGACTGAAGTAAAATCATGACCAACCATATCAAAGCATGAGTCGGTAAATTAATATATTTCATTTTGATAATCCAACAATGACCTGTACTCCTCAATAACACTCATTATAACGAATATATCACCCCTTCTCCTCTTTGCGCCTTTGCTCCTTAGCGTCTTTGCGCGAAACAAAAAAAACGGTAGAGAACCGAAATCCTCCACCGTTCAATTAACAATTACAAAAACCTAACTAAGACTCAACACCTTGGGGTAACAACTCCCGTGTTTGTTGAGAACTAACTTGCACAATACCATTTTCATCAACATCAACAAGAGCAGTATCACCATCTTTGATGCGTCCAGACAGAATTTCTTCCGCCAGACTATCTTCCAATAAGCGCATAATTGCCCGACGTAATGGCCTTGCACCGTAGCTAGGACTATAACCCTCAGTTATCAAGCGATCCTTGAAGCGGTCAGTGACTTCTAAGACAATGCCTTTTTCCGTCAACCTACCAAACACTTCCTTCAACATGATTTCGGCAATTTGGGTAACTTCCAGCTTATTCAACTGACGGAAGACGATAATTTCATCTAACCGGTTCAGGAACTCAGGACGGAAGTAATTCTTCAGTTCCTCATTCACCAAAGAGCGAATTCTGTTGTATTGTGTCTCAGTCGCATCTTCAGAGAACTCAAAGCCGATACCGCTACCACCCTTTTCAATCACCTTAGAACCAATGTTGGAAGTCAAAATCAGCAAGGTGTTCTTAAAGTCCACCGTGCGACCTTTTGCGTCAGTTAAACGCCCATCTTCCAAAATTTGCAAAAGCATATTGAACACATCGGGGTGCGCTTTTTCGATTTCGTCGAATAGCACCACAGTGTAAGGACGACGACGGACAGCTTCTGTTAACTGACCACCTTCGTTGTAACCGACATAACCAGGAGGTGAACCGATCAATTTACTGACGGTGTGACGCTCCATGTATTCGGACATATCCAAGCGAATCATGGCTTCTTCCGCACCGAAGAAGTAGGAAGCCAAGGATTTCGCTAATTCGGTTTTACCTACCCCAGTCGGACCAGAGAAGACAAAACTAGCAATCGGCCGATTGGGATTCTTCAACCCAACACGAGCGCGACGAATAGCGCGGGAGACAGCCTTCACAGCGTCTTCTTGACCGATGAGCCGCTGATGTAAGGTGTCTTCCATGTGCAGCAACTTCTCGGACTCAGACTCGGTGAGTTTGTTCACCGGTACACCTGTCCAGGAAGCGACAATGTGAGCAATGTCTTCTTCTGTAACTACAGGTTCAACACCGTCACCACTAGCACCGTTACTCTTAGTTTGAGCAATAGTGCGGATTTCGGCTTTGATTTCCATTTCCCGATCGCGCAATTCTCCAGCCCGATCAAAGTCCTGGGAACGGACTGCATCATCTTTTTCTTTTAAGATTTGCCGTAGTTCCTTGTCTAACTCCTTGGCTGCTGGGGGCAGTTGGGAGTTAATCAGGCGCACCCGTGAACCCGCTTCATCCATCAAGTCAATGGCTTTGTCTGGCAAAAAGCGATCGCTAATATAACGATCAGACAATTTCGCCGCCGCCACCAATGCTTCATCGGATATCTTCAGCTTGTGGTGTGCTTCATAGCGATCGCGCAAACCATATAAAATTTCTATTGTTTCATCAACGGTCGGCTCACCCACCATTACAGGCTGGAAGCGTCTTTCCAACGCTGCATCCCGTTCAATGTGTTTACGGTATTCATCCAAAGTAGTCGCACCGATACATTGCAACTCACCCCGTGCCAAAGCTGGCTTGAGGATATTCGCCGCATCAATCGCCCCTTCGGCTGCACCTGCACCAATTAAGGTGTGAACTTCGTCAATTACTAGGATGACATTACCCGCAGAGCGGATTTCATCCATAATTTTTTTGAGACGTTCTTCAAATTCACCCCGATATTTAGTTCCTGCTACTAGCAAACCAATATCAAGAGTGACTACACGCTTATCTTCCAAGATATCGGGGATATCCTTGCTGGCGATGCGTGAAGCTAAACCTTCAGCGATGGCGGTTTTACCAACACCAGGTTCACCAATCAACACGGGATTGTTTTTAGTCCGGCGACCCAAAATTTGGATAACTCGCTCGATTTCCTTGGCGCGTCCCACCACAGGATCAAGCTTATTATCTATGGCCATTTGGGTCAGGTTTGATCCAAACTCATCGAGAGTTGGGGTTTTAGTGCGACCAGAGGGGCCACCCGGCGTAACTTCCGCCGTTTCTCCCAACATCCGAATCACTTGGGTTCTCACCTTGGTCAAATCTACACCGAGGTTTTCTAGCACTCTGGCTGCGACACCTTCCCCTTCGCGGATCAGGCCCAACAACAGATGCTCGGTACCAATGTAGTTATGCCCCAATTGGCGTGCTTCTTCCAAGGATAGTTCTAAAACCCGTTTTGCCCGTGGCGTAAACGGAATTTCCACGGCTACAAAGCCTGAACCCCGTCCTATGATTTTTTCAACTTCAATGCGAGCATCTTTGAGATTAACTCCCATTGATTTCAGCACCTTGGCGGCTACTCCTGTGCCTTCACCAATCAAACCCAAGAGGATCTGCTCAGTTCCGACAAAGTTGTGACCTAAACGGCGGGCCTCTTCTTGGGCCAGCATGATTACCTTAATGGCTTTTTCTGTGAAGCGCTCAAACATGGCATTTTTCCTATCACCTGCGTCGTGCCGGTATGCTGATTTTAGCACAGGCTAAAATTTTGGGTATCTGTATAAACAATTTAGATATCCAATTACCATGACACAGGTTGATAGGTTAACGAGTAGCTATTAATTAATTTCTAGGTAGCTAGTGTACTGAGGAGAGTGATTTTACCAGCATTTTGGGGGCTAAATCCAAACAATAGACTATTGATGTGGGGATTTTGTTTAGGAGTCCCAAACACACATTGTTATCATAAAATGTGTGTTGATGTCAATAAATCGGCATGAATGATAAGATTTTTTTATTAAAAAGAATTAAAACAAAAAATATTATGATATAAAACCAGGATAAAAATTTTATTTTATCTTCAGAAATATGATTTTTAGATCTCCATTGGTGAAAAACTAAGAGGATGTTTTAAAAGTTTTGGGCGAATATATGTAGAGACTCTGACACGCTAACGCGAACACCACTACCCAAACCAAGTCTACCTGCGTGGACTAATGAAGAATTAATTTCTTTTTAACTCACGTTCGCGCAGTGTACTGAAGGTATTTTTTCATTCGCTAGGCGGGTTATATACTGCAAACGTTTCATAGTTGAACCAAATATAAAACCCCTCTTGTAAACCTCTCCCCGCACCCCTCCCTGACCCTCCCCTACAAGGGAGGGAAAAGGAGCAGCTTTTATGATGGGAGAGGCTTTGAACTTAGGCAATAATTGTGGGTATGTGTTGTTGAATTTCTGCTGTGGAGATAAATTGGGGTTGATATATTGTTGTTGTGGGTTGGAGAAATTGCCAATCTTGAACAGATAACCATCCTGGATAGTCATCTTCACATAAACAAACTGCAATTGCTGTATTTTGATGATTTGATGTTATTCGTAAATGTCGTCCTGTTGCGGCTTGGGTGGCTAAACTAACACATTCAGGAGAATTATAGATATTTAGGTTAGTCTGACAGTGATATTCTCCAGTAGGGGAATGGGGAATTAGTAGGTTTATTGACATTATTAATATTGTCTGAATCAGGATTTTCAGGATGAACAGGATTATCTATTTGTCTGAATCAGGATTTTCAGGATGAACAGGATTATCTATTTGTCTGAATCAGGATATCCAGGATTTAAGGATGAACAGGATGAAACAATAAACTATTTTGTTTAATTGTTAAATTCTTTATTGTCTGAATCAGGATTTTCGGTTACTGAGCGAAGTCGAAGTACAGGATTTAAGGATGACCAGGATGGTAATTTTATCATTTTTTATGTGAATGTTTAGATTAGCTTTTCTACTTTTTGTCTGAATCAGGATATCCAGGATTTGAGGATGTACAGGATGGTAGTTTATTATTTTTCCTGTGAATGTTTAGATTAATTTTCAGACCATTGAAAAATATTCACTACCCATTAACAATTATATCCTGTTAATCCTTTAATCCTGTACTTCGACTTCGCTCAGTAACCGAAAATCCTGATTCAGACAATTTCACACATCATTACACAACCGCTTATCCTCCTCACTCAAACCCACATTCGGATTGTGTAAATAATACTTTAACCAAGCACAACCATCCTTAATTACCCGATCTAAATCCCGCACAGGCCACAACCGCGCTGTCTTGTCAGAGGATGCCGTAGCAATGGTTTTACCGTCAGGGCTGAAACTCACACTCATGACATCACCCTGATGCCCTTTAAATTCCTGAATCATTTGCCCCTGCAAGTTCCACAACCGCGCTGTTTTGTCCCAGGATGCCGTAGCAATGGTTTTACCGTCGGGGCTGAAACTCACACTCCAGACATAACCCTGATGCCCTTTAAATTCCTGAATCAATTGCCCCTGCAAGTTCCACAACCGCGCTGTTTTGTCATTGGATGCCGTAGCAATGGTTTTACCGTCGGGGCTGAAACTCACACTCCAGACAGCACCCTGATGCCCTTTAAATTGGATACGTTCTTTTATATTGTCGAGGATATTATTTAAGGCATAAATAGGGCTAATGGTGGGATATTGATCCAGAGTCTTATTTTTCACTAATGTTTTTAACGTCTTGCCATTCTGTACAGCAGACACTAAAGAGGGTAATTCTTCAAATTGGAATTGTCTTAAAATATTTACGCCACTTTGTTCTAGTTTTGTCACCTGTTTAACAATATTAACTTCTTTAAATTGAATAGTAGAATAAACAAAAGAACTTACTAAGAAAGCCACAGCTAAACTAGAACTTAATTTTAATCTTTTTTGAGCTTTGGCAATTTGTACATCAGCTTGAATTTTGGCATTTGCTAATATTTGTCTAGCTTCCTGTTCCTGTTTTAATTTTATTGCTGCTAGTGCTAATTCTTCTTTTGTTTTAGCAAAATTTGCTAAATCTTCATCTTTCTGTTGTTGACGAATAAAATCTACTAAGTAATCATGTACTAATTGATATCTATTTTCTGGAGATTCCTGAATTAATAAAACTAATCCAGATTTTACCAATATTTCTAAAACTAATTCTAATTCATCAAACTCGATATGATCTACAAATAAATCTAATTCTTTGAATAATTCACCATGAGTTTTTAAAGGACGAGTTTTATTATCATCTGTCAGTAAATATAAAACCAATTTTACTAATTTTTCATTTTCGTCACCACAGTCTTTAATCACATTTTGTAAAAAACCCTGAACTAATGCTTCCTTATTACCAACTTCTTGATATTTTCCTAAAGTGGTAATTTTTTGATTTTCTAACTGTGTACCGACAATTTGTAATTCTATCGGTCTAATTTCTCCGATATCTCCTGCTAGGTCTTGAACTAATTTAGTTATTAGATCTTTATTTAATGGGTATTTACTTCTTTTAGTTAAACTGGTAAATACTTCTTTTGCATCTTGAGGAATAAAATTACCTAAATAATAACGAATAGATTTACTTAAAATATCTGTACTGTTAACTATATCTGTATCTTCTAGATTGGCAAATTTTCTTTCCAATTCTAATAAATAATGTAAATAATCTTCCCGTAAAGATAGCACAATTTTTAAATCAGGAATATCTAAACATTGTCTTAAAAAATCATAAAATGGTTGTCTTTCTGTTTGTTCTTTATAAACAAAGAAAAATTCTTCAAATTGGTCAAATATTAAAACTGTTAATAAATTATTTTGATTATTTTTTCGCAATTGTTGAATTATTGGAGAATAATGTATATTTGATATATTCAAATTTAAACATTCTCCTAATTTTTCTACCCAATTGGTATAAGCTCTTAATAATATAGGTAAAACCTGTTTTGCGTCAATTGTTTCTTGTTGCAATGCAGGAATTAAACCGGCTTGTAAAATTGAACTTTTACCAACTCCAGACTGTCCATGAATTATGGTTAATTTATATTGATTTTGGGCAATTCTGCCTCGGAGTTTTTTAACATCTTGTTCTCTTCCTGAAGCAAAAATTTCTTGTGCTATTGTTCCTGTATTGGCAATTTCTGAAGTTGTAGATTGAATAATTTTCCATTGCGGGTTTAAATATGATGCACCCACAAAAGCCCGAAAACCATATTGTTGTTCTATTTGTAGTTTTTCTTGTTTGGTATTAAAGGCTTTTAAATATTCACCTTGTTGAAAATAGAGTAAATTTAATTTATCTAGAATATCAATATACAATTTGGGATTATATTCAATCTCTGTATTATTTTTCGCTGCTTCTAATTTTTCAAGAGTAGTGGGTATATCATCTAAACCTTGATAGGATTTTGCTAATAAAAATTGATAATATACATCTTCATTTTTGGGAATATGAACTATATTTTGTTGAATTATAGTTTTTAATGTTTCTAATGCTGTTTCTGCATAATGTTTGGCTTCATTAAAATTAGATTTATGTAAAGCCAATTCTGCTAAAAATCCATAATCTTTAGCCAATAAAATAGAAGCAATATCTTGATTCTGGTGTAGTTTTAGAGATTCATTAACCAATTTTTCTAATTCTTCCCATGCTTGCAGATTTAAGTAAACTTCACATAAAAGAATAATGTAACTAGATAATAAATCTGTCTGTTGTGTTTGTTTAAAAATTTCTAAACTTTGTTGAAAATATTTTTGTGCTTCTTCCCATGATTTTTGATTATCTACTTGATTTATGAAGGCTTTGCGGTAGTAGATTAAACCAATATTAACTAAAAGTGTACCTTGTCTATCTATATTATTGCTTTCTTGCCAAAAATCTAAACTTTGTTGATAATGTTCTAAGGCTGAATCTAAGTTATCATCTAAATAATCACGATAACCAAAAATATATTCTAAACTAGCGTTAATAGTTGGGTTTAATACTTCTCCCTGTTGTTGTAAATCTTGTTTAGCTGCTACTAATTCTGGGTAAAGATTAGAAAAAATTAGATTAGTTATATCCCCTGCAAATATTGTATCTATTTCTTGTTGAATAAAATCAATTAATTGATTGGTAGGAGTGTTAAATTCAATTGTAGTTGCCCAATTTTTAAAATCTGGTGCTAACCTAATTATTTTAGTAAGAACTTGATCATTTACCCAAAAGAATAGAGGAAACCTAAAGTCATTTCTAAATTGTTCACGGACTTGGTTAGCTGAAATCAAAACTGTATCAATATTTTGGACTGACTCTAACCCAAATACCATTAATGCTGCTGGTTCTGCATTTTCCAATTGTGCAGCTATATTTGTATATAGGGTTTTGACATTTGGTGGTAAATCAATTTTACTAATCTTTACAGTTTCTAATTCCTGTAACTTGGTAAATATTTGCTGTTGAATAAAGCCATAATTACATCGTAATAAAATCAGTGAAAATTGACCTTGAGAAAGGGTAATTGATCTAACTAAAGTTTTAAAATTACCCTGATTTTCAATATCTAAATTATCTGGTTGATTACTCATAACCTAAATTTTGGTGATTCTTGCAAAATGGGATTAATATCAAACCAAGATCCATCTTCATCTATATATTCAAACACAAACAGATCCCGAATTAACATATTATATTCTTCATGACCTGTAATACTTTTGGTTTTTGATACCTCTCTTAATAATTGCCATTCTTTATCATCAATTCCCCGATTTAAATTATTACACTCTTGTTTAATCACTCTTTCTAAACAGTTACGGGAAATGGGAGGATCATCTTGTTGTAAACAGCTATAGAGTAAAGATAACAAATTTCGTAAATGACCACCACTAACTTTACAAAGTCGTTCTAATGTATCAGGACTATCAAAAACTTGGGTAATTAAGTTTTGGTTTGCTTGGCAATTTTCCCAATTTACATTAGGAAAAGCTCTGACCATAATCATTTGTTGTAAAAGGTTAATTCCTAGAGTAAAATCAGATTCATCTCTCTGTTTTACTGCAACCATTGGTAAAACTTTAGGACTGACATTAAAACGATCTTTTAATCTACCTAAAGCATTAGAATATATCAATACTAGGGGAATTGTATAAACAATATGACAGTTTAATGTTTTTAACTTATCACCACGTTCTGCAAAGAGATATTCTGGTTGATATTGATTATTTGGTTTAGGAGTATTATCTATTCTATCTAAGTTATCAACAATAACAACTAAACCTTGTTTACCTTGCTGTTTGAGTGTTCCTTGTGCAGGTTTGATAATATCTTCATTAATTGATTCTAAAATTCTGGTTGTGCGCGGTTCTAAATATTGCCTTAGTTGATCACGATTTTGAGAATTTTCTTTTGTTTTAGCGGTAATTTCAGCAATGACTACAGAAAATTTAACTTCTAGGTCTATGGGACTTTGTAAAAATTGATTGACTGATGTAAATAATTCTTGAAAATACCCAGGTTTAAGATTAATTGCGACGGTTTCTAAACTTTTGCTAACTTGACCTGCTATGGCTAATAAAATATCTGTAATATCAACATTTGCCATATCCAAAACTTGGCTAGATTCAAAATAGACTACATGAAAATCTTGCTGTTCTAATTCTGCTTTTAATCGGAGTAATTCTGTAGATTTACCACAACCAATATGTCCTGTAAATAATTGACAGGTAGGGTCTTCAGGTGCAAGTCTAGTAATAGTGCGATTTAATTCTTGAATAATCTTTGCACCACGCACTTGAGAAAAATCAATATAATATTTTCTATCTTCAGCGTTCCCTAATACTAGGGTTTTAGCAGGGTTACAAGTTTGATAAAACTTTGTTAAATCCAGTTTCATGGTAAATTTCCCGAAAATCGCCTGATAATCATAAGTATATCAGTAATTATACAGGTAATGATCGGATTAATCAATAAAATAGATTTCTCCAAGAATGAATGTAGGAATTTCTCTACAAGGGTTTCAGGTCACGCATATTTAATTTCTACCAGATGTCTATTAATCCTGTAAAGCTGTTAACCAAACCTGTAAATCAGTCAAATTGGTAAAATCTAACAAAGCTTCAGACTTCTCAAACGGATACCAGTGCTAAGTAATAACATAGTATGAGCGATCGCACTGGCAGAATTAAAGGATGAAACCGGGGATTTTATCGCCTATTAAATTAAGTAGCCATCATGAACATTACCGATTACCAGGTTGTTCACTGGATATGAGGTTTTGCGTTAAGTTGACTGTAATAAATCATCCCCGGAAATGATGGTAGTATAAAAAGTGTAACTATTGTTCTGAAGATAGCGGCGGTCTTGCTTAACGATAGCCATGAACTCACGGTGTCCTTCCGTTAGACGACCGACTAAACAACCTGCACTAGCTCCTTTGATATCATTGCTGGGGTAATCATAGCCCCAATGTTGATTAACGGCAAAATCATCACCTGTATCCAATTCATCACCAGTTCGTTTGAAATCTTCGTTAAAATCTCGACAAACAGTGATGTTTCCACATTGAACTAATGCTTCATGGGGATTGGAAGTACCGTGTCTTCCCACTCTCCAAGCCTTGTATTGTCCAAACTGGATTCTTGCTGCTCCTTTGCGATTCATGGGGTTGTGAGTATATTTACTACCTGGTTCAGTAGTTGCTTGCCAATGATCAACGATTTTGGGGACACCATCTATGATTTCGATCACAATGCGGCGGTCATTAAAGGCGTTGGCAGCATCACTATTAAGTGTCCAGTCTCCATTTATACCCTCGATATAAACAATGTTGTATTCTTTGGGATTGGTGAATACTTCATAATTTTTAGCCAACATATATTTAATGATCTTGCTGGCAATATCAGTTCCTAGATTTAAAGGAGGTTTTGGCAGGTCTTCTGTTTTAGTTTCAATCAATTTTTTGGCTGTGACTGCACCTAGAAAATCAGTTTCTCCTGTTTCTGTTAAGGTTTGGAAATTTTTCAGTGCGGCTGTGGAAACTGGTCCAAATAGTCCGTCGGCGGGTGGTTCTAGGAGTCTTAAATCAATTAATCTTACTTGAACTTGCCGAGACAATTCCCGATCTTCAGCGATCGCTTCGTAACCCCATTTTTCCTCTGTATTCAAGAAGTTTTGCAGTTTCATATTATACGCTTAATAATTCAAGTGTTTTGTTTGCACCACGTTAAATAAGCTATCTTAAATTTCAAATCTATAAATAACCTTTATTATTTTTTAACAAGGAATATTAACAAGGAAAATAGGCGATTGCTCTCATTATCTCATTCTCAGTAAGCTCAAACGAAGTTAGCCAGGGGTAGTTCATTGTTCCATAAGTACCTGGACAGAATTAATTACATATTATTTATTTACCAATCCTTTGTCCATTACGGATTTCAGTCCAAATATTTGTGTAATTAATTTTGTCTCATTACTTACTTCCATTCTAAAATGGGGGGTAGAAACAGTTTAATAATTTCTACCCATAACTATCCATATATTACTGTTTGTCCAAGTCTTCAATTAATTGATCAACAAATTCCCTTAACCGTTGTTGCCAGTTAGGGACGGTTTTAATTTTTACCCTCTGTCCTTTCCGACCTTTAAAACAAATTGGTTGAGCGTCTAACTCAGCTTTGAGGATTTTCTTAGCACCAATTTTATTATTTTTCTCAAATG
>NZ_JAQMTJ010000279.1:0-22556 GCF_028330815.1 Dolichospermum lemmermannii CS-548 | reverse complement strand
GAATAGATTTTGATGACATTTTTGGTGATTTACTGTTTCTCAAATGCCTTTTTTCACTTTATCTGTTTGTTTTGATGCTCCCTTTGATTTTCATCTCCGTAATTTCCCTCTGTAACATTTTGGGGTGCGGAATGTGGGATGCAGTAGAAACGATATAAACGATAATTACTGGCATAAATTCAGTAATCATCATTTGCATGGTTTGGGTGACACCCAAAGAAGTTTCTGCAATACGATGGGCTAATGCTCCAGCAAAACTACTGCTAAGATAGCGATGGGAATGTTGTTGTAAATAGGCATATAAAGACCGAACAATATGCTGTCGGTGGATAGGATGGAGGATAGTTTGTAACAGTCCAGCAGAACGCCCGAATACTACCTCACCTATACTCAAGGACGTGAACAGGATTAGAGGTTGTCTCAAGCTATCAAAAATGAGTTTGCTATCTCCTGTGGAGCGGGTCACACTGCGGATCATTTCGCCGATCGCATAGGGTAACATAATCCCACAGGTGGCGTGTATGATTTCCAGAGACACCATTAACACATACCACCAGCGGAATTGATTCACGAAATAACAAATAAATTGAAAAGGAGTATCTGGTAATTCTGGCGCATTGGGAGCGCGTTGAAAAGATTTAGAAAGTTTGATTTTTTTCATCATTTTATCTGCTGTAAAAAATAAAAATAGACGGCTGGAACAACCGTCCGGTAAAGTTTAATAAAATCATTCAAAAGCCACCTAACGCAGAGAATCTCCCCTACGATATTCTGCGGTGATATCGTCTAATTTTTGTTTCAAATTGTCGTCAAGTTTGACTTCCACAGCTTTGAGGCTGTCCAGGAGTTGTTCTGGACGACTAGCACCAATGATGGGAGCAGTAATAATCGGATTAGCCAGAACCCAAGCCAATGCTAAGGTAGTCAGCGACAATCCTGCTAAATCCGCCACTGCGCGTAATTGTTCCACAGTATTAAATTCGCGGTCATGCCAATAACGGTCTTGATAACGCTCTGCGGCTGCACCCAAAGTAAAACGAGTACCTGATGTTGGTCTTTCAGCCAGATTATGTTTACCTGTCAGCAGTCCACCTGCTAAAGGATTGTAAGGAATTACAGCCAGTCCTTCTTCTTGGGCTAGAGGTAATAATTCTCGCTCAATTTCCCGAAATAAAAGGTTATAGCGGGGTTGAATGGAGACGAAGCGAGTCAAATGACGGACATCTGCACGACCCAAAGCGCGGGCTAGTCGGTAAGCTAAGAAGTTGGAAACTCCGATATAGCGGACTTTACCAGCCCGAACTATTGTATCGAGTGCTTCTAGGGTTTCATCGAGGGGAGTTGAAGCATCATCAGAATGCAATTGATACAGGTCAACATAATCAGTTCCTAGTCGTCTCAGGGAAGCATCAATGGCATCGAGAATATGTTTGCGGGAAGATCCCTGATCCCAAGGTGCAGAACCGACTTTACCGACGGCTTTAGTAGCAACAATAAAATGTTCGCGTTTACCTTTTAACCAACGACCAATGATTTCCTCAGTTCGTCCAGCAGTGGGTAGTCCACCACCAAGGGGATAAACATCGGCTGTATCGAGAAAGTTGATTCCAGCTTCGGCTGCGGTATCAAGGATTTTTATAGAGGTTTCTTCATCGGTTTGTAGTCCGAAGGTCATTGTACCGAGAACGAGTCGGGAAACGGTGAGTCCGGTTTGTCCGAGTTTGGTTGTTGGTAATGTCATATTAGTTGTAGAATTTTTGTCTCACGCAGAGGCGCAAAGGAATAGAGATGCAAGAGTATGGTCTAAATATATTAGAGTTACTCATAATTCACTAATCTTCTCTTTTCTTAATTTCTCTGCGTCCTCTGCGCCTCTGCGGTTCATTTTCTTCATTATTTGATGTAGAGACGTTATGTATAACGTCTCTATGGGATTTATTTGGCGTAACCTCACAAGGTCATTTACACACCTACCAAGGTTTTGTTCTCTACTTGAGATTCGGTTTTAGGTAGTTTGGATTCTACCGCCGTACCTTTGAAGAAATCGGGGTTGGCTTGGGTGTAGAATTTGTGAGGATTACCGAATACATAAGCCTTGAAGTCATCTTCAGAAATTACGCCTTCTCTGACCAAATCCCAGCTTTCCGCTAAAGGTGCAGTAAGATCGGGTACATCCCAGTGACCAACATCGGAGGAGTAAATGGCGTTGAGTTTGACTCCCAAGGGGTTGGTTTTGTCGTTGAATGCGGCTGCAATGGTGCGATCATCAGATTCAGAACCAAAGAAGAAACTGTTCACCCAGCGATAGCGAAGCGCTCCGCAGGAATCGCGGATATCTTCAATTGACTGAATACCTGCTGCACCAAAATCTTCCAATTCACTACCCACGGGTGAACGGCTATGACGGTTGAAGGAAGAACCCAATACACTCTTGGTTAATTCTTCTTTGCTGAGAGAATACCCTTGAGTAATTTCTCCACCATACTCTGCAAACAACTCGAACAACTCATCAGCGTTGGTGAGGTCTGGATTGTAGTTTTGCAATCCTTCTAAACTCCGTTTGGAGAAACGATCTACCAAATGAATGTAGACGTGAGCGCCCCAATCTGCACCACCTTCAAGCATCCCAACACGCAATTGTGGGAATCTTCTAGTTACACCACCAAAGAACAATGCCTTCGCAAATGCTTGTGAACCATCAGCAAAGTGACCGATGTGGTTGTTCATGTAGTTACTGATGGAGGAACGTCCTGTCCATCCTTGGCTACCATAATGGGTGGTGATCGGTACACCTAATTCAACGGCTTTAGCCCAGAAGGGATCATAGTCGTATTCGCTGTCCAGACCGTAAAAGTCAATGTAAGAGGCATATTTGCCAATTTCGGGGAATTGATCGGCGGGGTATTTATCTGCTATTGCTTTAATTGGTCTTTTTACACCACCAGGAATATTTGCCACCTTTAATCCCAGTGTTTTTACTGCAAATTCTAACTCTTCAATCGCTTCTTGGGGGGTAGTCATGGGGATACCAGCTACTACTGTCAGGCGATAGCGAAGCGCTCCGTAGGAATCGCTATATGGGCGGTAAATATCAGCATGATAGTGATTAATCGCCCGTTGCAATAATTGACGATTCTCTTTACTTGCACCAGCCGCAGCTAAGGCATTATTAGGAAATAGTACAGAATAGTCTGAGCCTTGCTCCGCTTGCCGTTCATAGAGTAATGCGGGGAGGGTATAGGTAGCCAAATCTAAGGTATTACGAGTTACTCTAGCCCACCAAGGAGATCGAATTGTGCGGTTACTCTGACGTTCTTCTGGAGTTTGTTGATACCAGTCCTTACCTTCACTCTTGGGATTGAGACGAGAAGATTCAGCCTTGCGTAATTCATCTACCAGCTTCACACCGCCGTAGTGAGCTATATAATCCTCAAGAGCAGGAGTAAAGTCATTAGTGTGAACATCAGTATCAATGACAGGATAATCGAGATTAGCTCTAACTGCGGCGGAAGGAGAGCTTTTCAATTTGCTATATTTAGTCATATTTTCCTTAGAAAAGTTACAAGACAACTTAGATCCCTGACTTCTCAAACAATTGCAGAATCTAAAAGTTATGAATTTTCAAAAAATCGGGGATCTGTGGGAGATAGTGCCGTTGATTTTGACTTGAGTGTTGAACGTGAGATTGAAGATTCTTGTCTTTTAAACAAGCTTAACTTTCCGATAGTTTGCATGGACTTCGGTAGGCTTTTAACGTCTGTGCTGACGGGATGGTTTAGATCCCCGACTTCTCAAAGAAGTCGGGGATCTGTAGGAATCATTTACGCAAATGCCAATGTTTTTTCCTGTTGTTGAACAGCAAAACGATTAACTGGACGACGTAAACCAAGGTTTTCACGCAAGGTGCTACCCTCGTATTCAGTACGAAAGAGTCCGCGTTTTTGCAGAACAGGAACGACTAAATTCACAAACTCATCCAATCCTGTAGGTAGGATCGGTGGCATAATATTAAAACCATCCGCAGCACCATTGATAAACCATTCTTCTAATTGATCAGCGATGGTTTCAGGAGTACCCAAAATGGTACGATGACCCCGTGCAGTCGCCAAAGATAGATACAATTGACGTAAGGTAAGACCGCCACGATTAGCTAAATCCTTCACCAGTTTTAAGCGACTCTTATTATTATTAGTATCACTAGGCAATTCTGGCGCTAAATCATCAAAAGAGTATTGTGATAAATCCACGCCTTTGTAATAATTTTTGAGAATGCCCCAAGCTACATCGGGATGAATTAAAGATTGCAAAAACTCATATTTTTCCTGAGCTTCTTCTTCCGTTCGCCCTATGATGGGAAAAGCACCAGGCATGATTTTAAGATCGTCTGGAGAACGTCCATATTTCGCCAACCGCCCTTTAACATCCGTGTAAAATTCCTGAGCATCGGCTAAAGTTTGATTAGCTGTAAAAATTACCTCAGCAGTGCGTGCGGCTAAATCTCTCCCTGGTTCAGAAGCACCAGCTTGGACAATGACAGGATAACCTTGGGGTGGACGAGCAACATTTAAAGGACCCCTAACAGCAAAATGTTTGCCCTTGTGATTCAATGTATGCAGTTTGTCCGCATCAAAATAAACACCAGATTCTCTATCTTTGATAAAGGCATCATCTTCCCAACTATCCCACAGACCTTGCACCACTTCCACAAACTCCTCAGCCCGTTCATAACGTTGGCTGTGTTCTGGATGATGTTCCAGTCCGAAATTAGCCGCCGCATTTTCATTCCCTGTGGTGACTACATTCCATCCTGCACGACCGTTACTCAAATGGTCTAGGGAAGCAAACTTCCGTGCCAATGTGTACGGTTCTTCGTAGGTAGTGGAAGCAGTGGAAATAAAACCGATGTTTTTGGTAACGGAGGATAAAGCAGAAAATAGAGTAACAGGCTCAAAATGAGCTATTTTACCATTACGAATTTGAGTTTCAGGAGAACCACCCCAAACGCCTGGACTATCTGCTAGAAAAACAGCATCAAATAACCCCCGTTCCGCAGTTTGAGTAATTTCCTTGTAATGCTCAAAATTCAAACCTGCATCTATTTGTGTATTGGGGTGTCGCCATGCAGAAATATGATGTCCAGTAGCTTGAATAAATGCACCTAACCGAAACTGACGTTTTGCGCTCATATATTTTTATCTTTGTATGGTGTAATTGCAAATTGGCTCAACCTTAGATTTAAAATCTAAAACTTTGCGCCTTTGCTCCTTTGCGACTTTGCGCGAAACCCAATTTTTAAACTGCTGCTAATACCTTTTGATATTGATTAACTGGACGAGATAAACCCAGATTTTCACGCAGAGTTGTTCCTTCATACTCGGTGCGGAATAAACCCCGCCGTTGTAATTCAGGAATTACTAAATCAACAAAATCATCCAGTCCACCAGGAAGATAAGGAGGCATAATGTTGAAGCCATCAGCAGCATCATTGACAAACCAGCTTTCTAGTTGATCTGCAATCTGCACAGGTGTACCAATAATTGTCCAGTGACCACGCGCTCCGGCAATCCATTGATAAAGCTCACGAATGGTAAAATTATGTTTACGAGCAATATCAATTAATAATGCTTGGCGGCTTTTGTTATCATTGGTTTCTGGTAAATCTGGCAGTGGTTCATCAAGGGGATAAGAGGAAAGATCCGTGCCTATAAGTCCTTGTAATAAAGCCAAACCAACCTGGGGATGAATTAAATCTTGCAGTTCTTGATACTTGGCTTTTGCTTCTGCCTCTGTGATACCAACTACGGGAAAGACTCCGGGCATAACTTTGAGTTGGTCTGGTGTGCGGCCATATTTTGCTAATCTACCTTTAACATCTGCATAGAAGGCTTGAGCATCTTCTAGGGTTTGTTGAGCAGTAAATATAACTTCGGCGGTTCTACCAGCCAGTTCTTTTCCATCTTCAGAAGAACCTGCTTGGACAATTACAGGATAACCTTGGGGCGGACGGGCAATATTCAATGGTCCGCGCACGGAGAAGAATCTACCTTTATGGTTCAGTTCATGTATTTTATTAGGGTCGTAGTAAAAAGCTGTTTCCTGATCACGAACAAAAGCGTCGTCTTCCCAACTATCCCACAAACCTTTGACTACATCAATAAATTCATGGGCGCGAATATAGCGATCTGCGTGAATAGGATGGTTTTCCAAACCGAAATTACCGGCTGTTTCACTACTACCAGTTGTGACTACATTCCAGCCTGCTCTTCCTCCAGAAATATGATCTAAGGAAGCAAATTTGCGTGCGAGAATATACGGATCTTCATAAGTAGTAGAGGCAGTGGCAATAAAACCAATCTTTTCTGTCACCGCAGACAAGGCTGAGAAGAGGGTGACAGGTTCAAAGTCACCACCAAAGGCTGTGCGTCCTTCCGCACCACGCCGTTGTTGTAAGGCTAAACCGTCGGCGAGAAAAAATGCGTCGAATTTACCGCGCTCGGCTGTCTGGGCTATCTGCTTATAATGCTCAAAATTGAGAGCGCCATTACTCCGTGCTTGGGGATGTCGCCAAGCTGCAACGTGCTGACCTGCTCCGGGTAAAAATGCACCTAGTCTTAGTTGTTTTTGTTGTTTGCCCATATCAGACTCCAAGTAATATTTTTTACTAAATGAATATAGGATGATAATGATTTTCTGGGATAGCAGTTGTCAGTTATGCCACTGTAACTGCTGCATATTTAGTTATTAGCAAAGCTTTTTCAACTCCTTAGCCATAGCTGTACGCATTAGCGTTAGTGGTGGGTTATTAATAAACTACTGTATCTCGACTGATTTATCGTACATTAATAGTAGAATCTCACAACTCTCATGAAAAAGCAAGTACCTTTTAAGAAAAAATTGATTAACTAAATTTGTTGGCAGCTAATTGTTAGATATTCTAAGTATTTGATGGCTCTAAAGTGTGCAGGGTTCGCTCAATTTGAACAAAATATATAGAACTAATATACTATTGCTGCTACCGTGTGTTATTTTAGTCAAAATAATCACTCAATATAAGCAAAAAATTTTATTCGTTGTGAAAATTGACAAATTAGAGCTATGATTTATTACATCAACGTAATATAATAGAAAGTGAGTTGGGAAATAGAATATACGAATGAGTTTGAACTTTGGTGGCAAACTCTTAGAGAGGAACAACAAGATGATATTGTCAGTGTTGTTCAACTACTGGAAGAAAAAGGAACTCAATTACCCTTTCCTTATTCATCCGATATTAAAGGTGCAAAAAATTCCCACCTAAGAGAGTTACGTATTCAAAGCGGTGGTAAACCAATCAGAATCTTTTATGCTTTTGACCCGCGACGAGTAGCAATCTTACTTATTGGTGGAGATAAAACAGGAGATAAGCGATTTTACGAAAAATATATTCCCATAGCAGATCGTCTTTATGAAGAATATCTTCAAGAAATTAGTCGGGAGGGTTTAATATGACAGGACATCAAAAGTTTAGCAATCTTACTAAAGATTTCTCCGCAGAAAGAAAAGCCAAAATTGCCAGTCAAACAGCTAAATTAAAAGAAGAAATGGCATTAGCTGAATTACGCCAATCTTTAAAAATATCTCAAGCTCAATTAGCTGAAAAATTGCAAATTAAACAACCTGCTATTTCTAGATTAGAAAATCGTACTGATATGTATGTTAGTCATCTGCGACAAGTTATTGAAGCAATGGGAGGAGAATTAAAAATAACGGCAATATTTCCTGATGTAGAAGTAACAATTACTAATTTTGAAGATTTGCCAATGGAGATTGATGAGTAGGGTTTGAAGATAGAGAAAAAGCTGAGATTTTTTAACTTTTAGAGTTTTGCTAACCTAGAAATAGGTAGAAAACAAGGAAATATCAAACTATGACACTTGCTAATTCATCCATTCCTCAACACTATACACTTGATATTGAACCGGAAGGGCGTTTAACTTTACCCCAAGAAATCCAAGAAATACTCAATTTAGAATCTGGAGATAGATTAATTTTAACTCTGGAAGATAATGGCAAAATCAAATTAGTCAGTCTTAAACAACAAGTTAAAAAATTAAGAGGTTTATTAAAAGATAAATCACCTGATAGAAACTTGGTTGATGAACTCATCCAGGAACGCAGACAGGAGTATTTAAGTGAATAAATCTGTCTTAGATGCTTCTGCCTTTTTAGCTTATCTTAGAGATGAACCAGGAGCAGAAATTGTAGAAAATGCGTTGATTAATGGGTGCTATATTAGTATTATTAATTGGGTAGAGGATAAAGGACAGAGTTCAGAGGTAGATCAGGTAGAAGTTTCGTTATTAAATTAAAAAAGTATAGAAATTAATTTTGCTTTAGCAAGCTTACCCTTCCTTGCCATTCATTGTAAGCATCATAGCACTTCAAAAATTGAGAGCATACATTGGATTTTTCAACATCCCAATCTAAAACCCGTAAAATACAACGCTCTAATATCCATTGAAGATGATTTTTAGCACAGAGTAGTGCATCATATTCTTCTCTTTCAAATCTTCCACCATGAATTAAACTGTTTCGTATCATTGTTAATGATACAGAAACTTCTCTACCCCCTAAAGGCCATAAATCACTAACATCAATTTGATAGGATTCGCAAAATAATTTGAATGCAGTACCAAAAGATATTCTGTTTAATTCTGGGATTTTTTCATAGATTCGACATCGGTATTCTTTAATTTTTAATTGCTTTTGCTCATCAGCATTATTATCATCTTTAAATAAATCATGATTTTTGATAAATTTTTGTAAATCCTTGGAAAACTTTTTCCAATTATCTTCATTCAATAGGTAGTGAAAATTATGAATATCCCGATATCCATTTATCAAATTTTCTAATGCAGAGTAATAACTTAGATATTCACTTTCTACTGTTGAGTATTCTCTATATGCAGTCTTTCCTATTGCATCCAATAAATATTCTTTAAATATACAGGATTTTACTTGAATTAGAGATTTTACAATAAATTCTTCAAAAAATTGAGCATCTATTAAAAAGTCATTGAATGAATGCTCAAAGTTTTCTTCTGGAATAGAGATATCACCCCTATAATAGTCAACTATTTCACCACAGAGTAAGCCTTTATAACCGTAGCAAACAATCCTTCTGCGCTCTGAAAATGATACCAACTTTAGAAACATATCAATTTCTGGAAAAATGCTTTCACAAAGCACACATTCGGTAAAACACAATAGTTCAGCAGCTAATACTGATTCTGATATTCGAGTATTTTTTCTGTTTAGTTCATTATAGTGAAAATAGTAATCAATAAAATTGAAATTTAATCCTGATATAATTTCAAAAGTTTTAGAGTTAAAAGATTGGACAGACACATTGCCATTATAATGAAATTCTGTGGAATGACAAGGAGAAAGTTGTCTGCTTTGAGTTAACCAAAAGAAAAATTGCTTTTGTCCTTTTTTATTCTCATCTCCTTGAATAAATTCTCGAATTTTTAAATTAACTGGCTCTGCATTCAAAATAGCGATTTCTTGGTTTGTAGCAAAATATGACGTTTGAATACCTAAGTTATATACTTTGTCACATGAAATTTTCAAAAAATCACCCTGTTGATTAGAAAATGCTGCTTTCAACGAAAATAGAAAAGGGATTTCCCGTAATGAGAAATCACTTGCCTTTAATTGAGCTTGTAGAATTACTTTTCCATCCTGCTTTTTAGGAAAAATAATTTCACAAGCAATGTTATTTAGCCTCACTGCTCCAAATGACAATTCAGCATTAAATTTTAAGTTTTTCTTTTCCATAGTCTTTTCACCAACTACATACTCAATACAGAATATTCTATCAAATATCTATAAATCTACTGATAAGGCAGTAATGTAGGAATCTCATCTGGATAATCAGCAATTAAATCAGCTTTGTGAGTTTCCAATTCCTCCCTACTTCCATAGCCATAAGTCACACCAATTGCAGCAATATTATTTTTCTTAGCTCCGATGATATCATGTAGCCTATCGCCTACCATAACAACAGTAGAAGCTGAAAGAATTTCCCTCTCTATAATGTAGGAAATTAAATCACCTTTCACACTTCTATTACCATCCAATTCGCTACCATAAACACCATCAAAAAAAAGTGCTAAATCAAAATATTCAATAATGCGTGTAGCATAAATTTGAGGTTTAGAAGTTGCTACAAAAGTCTGATAACCAGCAGCACGAATAGTTTTTAGAGTTTCGGGAATTAGCGGATAAAGGGAGTTTTCAAATAACCCAATTGTAGAAAAGCGACTACGATACAGTGAAATTGCCTCCTCCAGCAATGTGTCATCAAAGGTTTGCAATAACTGGGAAAAACTGCTTTTCAGTGGTGGTCCAATACACCAAAGCAATTCATTAGCATCTGGTGGTTTATAACCAAGCTCCGATAAAGCATACTGAATACAGCGAGTAATCCCCAGTTTAGGATCAGTTAGAGTTCCGTCTAGGTCAAAAAGGACTGTATAAGAAAGCATTTTGGTAAGTTTAAATAGTTTTCAGCCTTTGCAGAAACTCAATATTTAACGGTAGCTTCTCCCCTAACCACAGAGAATTATCTGTATGATCTTTGACATCATCTCCCGTTTCTGGGTGAACTAAAATATCTAAACCTTCACGATTAACCATTAACCAAGGCACAACTTCACCAAACTGATGTGGTAAAAAAGCCACTTGATACATTGATTTTGGGTGTGGTCCTACAGGTTGTTCATGCCAACGTCCCAATCTTACATCAAATTTAGCACCTAAACCTTCTCTTACACGAGCAGCCGCTTCACGACTAGCGGTATCAAAGTAAATATGTGCATGAAAACCAGCAATATCAGTATTTGTATTCATAGTTCTTGATTTTACTTCTTATCCTCAAGTATAACTTAACAATTATTTAGATATACTAATCATTAGTCAGCCATAAATTTAGTTAAACCACTTGAATTTTCTTTCTGGTCATGTAATACTACTAAAACAAACACCGATAAATCGGTCAACAAACTGTAGTTTTTATTTTGTCCCAACCCGTCACGGGTGATGCACAGATAACTAGCAATAGTCATGTCTGCGCTAGTTTTGGTATTAGACATCTGGTGGAAAAGAATGTAGAGACGAGAATCCCTACCCAGGTCACGTCTCTACATCTAAATTATTTAAGATTTGGGTTTTTGATGTCAACAAATTCCCCATACCCCAACACAAATCCTAATTTACAAAGGAACTCCAACATGGCTGACATTAAGATTTATAGTGCGGTTGTTTGTCCTTATGCTCACCGTACCCGCTTGGTACTTCAAGAAAAGGGTATTGATTTTGATTTGATTGAAATTGATTTGCAGAATAAACCAGAAGGTTTTACAAAAGTTTCTCCTTATGGAAAAGTACCTGCAATTACTCATGGAGAAAACCGAGTTTGGGAATCAGCAGTTATTAATGAATATCTGGATGAAGTATTTCCTAACCCACCGCTTTTACCTACCAACCCCATTGCAAAAGCTCAGGCTCGGATTTGGATAGATTTTGCTAATACTAGATTAGTTCCTGCTTTTTCTACTCTATTACGCAGTCCAGATTTCCAAAAACAAGAAGAAGCTAAACAAGAACTCTACAAACATCTAGAATTTATTGAAAATGAAGGTTTAGGAAAACTTTCTGAAGATGGTCCCTACTGGTTTGGTGAATCTATCAGTTTAGTTGATTTTACCTTTTTCCCCTGGTTTGAAAGATGGGGCGCTCTTAAACATTATCGTGGCTTTGGTATCCCTGCTGAATTCACTCGTGTGAAACAGTGGAAACACGCGCTTAAAGAACGTGAATCAGTGAAAGCGATCGCTCACTCCAAAGAGTTCTATATTGAGCGATATGCTAAATTTGCTGCTCCTGTTCCTGTCGCTGCTTAGTGAAACGCTGTATTCAACTATTCCTAAATTGAGAACACAGATTTATGAGTTATCAAAACATAGAAGTTAAACCAATTGCTGGACGTATCGGTGCAAAAATTAAAGGTGTTAATCTAGCTGAAAATCTCAGTGATGAAATCATCAGCGAAATTAGAAAAGCCTTAGTTGAATATAAAGTCATCTTCTTTCGTGGACAAGAACTTGATGCTAATGGACAAGTAGATTTTGCCCGTCGTTTCGGTGAAATCACTACCGCACATCCGACAGTTCCATCACTTCCTGGACATCCAGAAGTATTGGATTTAGATTATAGCCGCACTGTTGCCCGTGCGAATAACTGGCACACCGATGTTACATTTGTAGATCGTCCGCCCCTTGGCTCAGTCTTGCGGGCGCTAGTAATTCCCCCAGCAGGAGGGGATACTATTTGGGCAAATTCGGTGACTGCATACCAAGATTTACCGGAGCATTTGCGTAATTTAGCGGATAAACTTTGGGCTGTACATAGTAATGCTTATGATTATGCCACAGCCTTTGATATACCTGAAGAAGTCAAATCTTACCGTGATGTGTTTACTTCAACGGTGTATGAAACCTTGCATCCAGTGGTGAGAATTCACCCTGAATCTGGGGAAAAGGGTTTGTTTATTGGTGGTTTTGTGCGGCAAATTCGCGGTTTATCTCCCACTGAATCAGCCGATATTATTCGCTTATTGCAATCTTATATTACACGACCGGAGAATACAGTGCGTTGGCGCTGGAAAGTTGGTGATGTGGCTTTTTGGGATAACCGCGCTACTCAACATTATGCGATCGCTGACTATGGAGATCAACCCCGTCGGGTACAGCGTGTAACCATTGCGGGTGATATTCCTTTAGGTATTGACGGTAAGTATAGTCAAGCCATTAAAGGAGATTCTGCGACATATATTCCCAATCTTGTTGCTGCTTAACCTAACCCCCTAACCCCCTTCCCTTTTAGGGAAGGGGGGAAATTAAAGCCTCTCTCCTTGTAGGAGAGAGGTTTGGAGAGAGATTTTAGGTTTAAAAGCATTAAATAATTGTAATTTGATAATTTAAGGAATTGGATTTTATGGCTTTAACACCTTCGACAATGTTACCTTTGGGGACTTTAGCACCTAATTTTCATCTCCCAGATGTAGTAACAGGGAAAACGATTTCATTGACAAACTTTGCTGATAAAAAAGCTTTAGTAGTTATCTTTGTTAGTCGTCATTGTCCTTTTGTGCAACATATCAAATTTGAATTGGCAAAGTTAGGACAAGATTACAAAAATAGAAATGTGGGTATTTTAGCAATTAGTTCTAATGATATTAATACTCATCCTAATGATGCACCAGAATTACTTAAAGATTTTGCCCAAGAATTAGATTTATCTTATTCTTTACTTTATGATGAAAGTCAAAAAGCGGCTAAAGATTTTTTTGCAGCTTGTACTCCTGACTTTTTTGTATTTGATGCTAATAGAAAAGTTGTTTATCGGGGACAGTTAGATGATAGTCGTCCAAAAAATGATTTACCTGTGACTGGACAAGATTTACGGAAAGCGATTAATTATGTTTTAGCAGATCAGGAAATTATTTGGCAGCAAAAGCCGAGTATTGGTTGTAATATCAAATGGAAAGCAGGGAATGAGCCGGTTTATTATAAAGTTCCGGTAGCGGTTGGGTAGTTAGGGATTTTCTCAAAATTGATAGGAAATGTCGGGTGTAGAAAACAGAGGCTACCAACACCCCTATGAATAATTCGGGTTGGGGTTGCTGATTAAAGGTATGATTTTGTTTCACGCAGAGGCGCAGAGGTACAGAGAGTAAGAGTTTCATTTTTGTAACTTCTCAATTTCATACCCTAATTCAGCAACGCCTCCGGGTTTAAATGGGTTTTGGCGAAGGCATTGATTAAGAAAAAGTAATGACATTATCATGTTGCTTCTGATTTCCACAGACGCACCAGTTATCAAACCCCCTAGCACCATTGTTTTTAATATATCCATAGGCTACAAAATAAATATTGTAGCCAGCACCACCCAGCTGAACGAAGTCAATATAACCGCCTTGTTGGTACTGCATTTCAACGTTAAGTCCAGATTTATGCATCACTACGGTATACTGAGACCGGCCGGCTGTTGACAGTTTATGTCGAAGTTGTTCACAAAGCCCTATGACTAGACTCTCTCGGTCTCCGGTTGATCCAGAATTACCCTGTATTATGCCGGCAATACCAATTGCAGTTGAAGAAGCGATACCAGTTGCGCTTATGATGGCAGATATAACAGCAGGGGAAGGCATGATTAAACCTTTAGTTGGATAATATAAATATCAAAACATAACTAGAGCCATTAATCAATCCGATTTTATGCTTACGCTACCCTCTATGTGATTAGAAATATTAAATGTGTCACTATTGAAAAGCAAATACACTTTGTGTATCAAAAATTGTTTCAATTTCTATAAGTAATGAGACAAAATTAATTACACAAACATCTGGACTGAAATCCTTAACTGGCAAAGGATTGGTAAATAAATAATATGTAATTAATTCTGTCCAGGTACTTATTCCCATCAGCAGGGTTTTCTTTGCTATAGTCTTGTAAAATCTGCTGTACAAGCTGGTGATATCTAGTGATTTTATCCATTTGACAATCAATTTAATCTTTATATCTATGTGTTATCATAGTAATGAATTATTAAAAATATAGGGTATAAATCAACATGAAAATCAGAGGAATAAAACGCGGTCAAACTATTGAAATCTTAGATCAACTAAATAATATTCCAGATGGCACAGAAATAATAATAGATTTGAAATTTATTGAAAAGCAAATACCAGAACCAAAAATAAATTTAACAGAAGAAGAGAAATTAGCTAAATTAAATAAATTATTTGGTGCGTAGAAAAATCAACCTGATTTAACAGAAATATTTGCAGAAATTGACCAACAACGCCATACTTACCAAGGTAGAGCATAGACTTCCAAAATACTTGGCTCTAATTTCGCATAAAAAGCACGTATAGTCTCTATCTAGCTTCAGTTTTTACCCAAAATCACGAAACTCCTTACCGTGCCATATTCGTAATACAAAAATCCCATCCTCAAGACGTAAATATCGCACAACATAATCACCAGCTACAAGTTCACGGACATTTTCAAACTCCGGTATAGAACGCCCTATATCGGGATGCAGTACAAGTTTTGCGATCGCTTGTCGCAGCCGCAGAGATATACGTTCTGCCGCTTTGGGATTATGAACCGCGATAAACTCCCGTAGCCGAATCAAATCTTGAACTGCACTTTCCGAAAACTCTAATTTCATAGCAAAGGAGCCTTAGTTTCAACCGCAGTTCCCCAAGTCTCCAACCATTTCATCACCTCTTCTCCTGATACTACACGACTGGCTTCAATATCAGCCAAAGCTTCTTGAGTTTCTGCCAATATCCTTTGTTTAAGTTCTTCTTGCTCAATATACCGACGGAGAGCATCATTAATTATCCAACCTTTAGAACGCTTAGTCCGGTTAGCAGTAGTCTCAAGTTTCTCTTGTAAGTCATCATCAAGCCGAAAACTCGTGGTACTCATGAAATTACCTCAATAATGCACAATATTATATTGCATTATTTTTAATATAATTCATTATTCATCAACTTTCAACCAAAGAAGTAATGAATAGTTCATTCCTTATGACAAACCATGAAAATGTCAGAATCAGGATGCCCAGGATTAAAGGATTAACAGGATGAAAAAAATACAGCTACAGGACTTACTCAAAATATCTCTCAAAACCTCATTTCTCTGTGAACTCTGTGCCTCTGTGGTTCGTTATTCCGTGATTTGTTCGTAAGTCCTAAGATAATTAAATCCTGTAAATCCTCAAATCCTATAAATCCTGATTCTGACAATTAATCCTCATGCAACGCCCCCAACTTCCTAATATCCGGCCAAATCATCGCCGTAGCCACCACCACCAAAATCGTCCCAATACCCCCACCAACCACAGATAACACCGGACCAAATAAAGCCGCAGTCAACCCAGACTCAAAACCCCCCAACTCATTAGAAGCACTGATAAACACACTATTTATAGCCGCAACACGACCCCGCAAATAGTCAGGAGTGCGAATTTGCACCAAAGTATGACGAATCACCACGCTAATGCTGTCTAACGCCCCGCTAAATGCTAACATCAACAACGACAGCCACACCCAACGAGATAAACCAAAAATAATTGTCACAATCCCAAACCCGACAACCGACCAAAGTAAAGCGGGTCCAGCTTTGCGGATAGGTGGTAAATATACCAACAATGCAGCCATAATTAATGCACCTATGGATGGGGCGGCTTGTAAATAACCCAATTCCACAGGCCCAACGTGCAGAATATCTTTAGCAAAAACGGGTAATAATGCCACTGCACCACCCAGCAAAACAGCAAATAAATCTAGGGTGATAGCTGCGAGAATGAGTTGATTATTCCAAACAAATTCAGCCCCAGCAGCTAGGGTTTTCAGAGATATTGGTTCTTTCTTAAAGTCGGTTTTTTGGGGTTTGATGGCTGCGGTGAGGAAAAAACATGATAGTGCTGCGATCGCTGCTAATATATATACTCCTGTCGCATTCTTGAACAGAGCAATACTAAATCCTCCCAAAGCTGGCCCAATTACCGACGCTAATTGAAAACTACTACTATTCCAAGTCGCTGCATTGGTAAAAGCACTCATCGGTATTAACTGCCACATCAGCGCATCACCAGCAGGTTTGAGAAATGCCCTGGCTACACCTGTTAATAATAAGCAAGCATAAATTAGAAAAACTGCACCTTGATAATAGGAAATAGCCGCTAAAGTTAGAGAACAAAACATTAATAGCAGCATTGCAAATAAAGTAATCTTTTTCCGGTCATTTTTATCAGCAAAGTGTCCCGTAATCAAAGTTAGGGCAATCATGGGGAGAACCTGCGCCAACCCGATTCCCCCTAAGGCCATCGCTGAATTTGTTCGCTCATATAGCTCCCAGCCTAGCGCTACCGTCTGCATTTGTCCCCCTGTGAAGAGGACTACACGCCCAATGGTAAATAGCCGATAATCTCGAAATTTCATGGCTGCAAAAGGATCGTGTTGTGCAGCCTTACTGTTGTGGTGAGTTGGTTTCTGTTTGCTCAAAGACATTTTTTAGTAGAGTCAAGCCTGATTCAATATGTGATACTTGCTCTGGTGTCAAACCCTCCAGAATTTCCGCAATTTCCCCGCGAGTTTTTTCCTGGGATTGCTCTAAAAGCAGTTTTCCCTCTCTCGTCAAATTCAGGACTACTCGTCGTCGTTCTTGGGGATTATCTGTCCGTTGCACCAGATTTCGTTGGACTAATTTTTCTATAGTTGTTGATGCTGTAGCACAGGTGACACCTAAATGATCTGCTACCTCAGATAAAGAAGCGCCGGGATTGCGATTCAGAAAAGCGAGCGATCGCAATTGTGGTATAGATAAAGAGTCAGAACTGTGCGATCGCATTTCGGCTCGGATAAACCGCATCAATAAGGGGACAGTTTCCATCACCCTAGCGGCACATTCTTCAGAGGGTTTATCCAAACTCATAAGACCGTTTTTCTCCAGATTACATTGCCACCCGTGGATAAAGTCGTCCACAGATGTAGGTTAAACCTATTAATGTTAGCAAGAGAATTGTACAATCTAACCCAAACCCATAAATACTTGAGCCATTCGCCAGCATTGCACCCCGTAAAGCATCCACTTGATATGTCAAAGGATTCAAGTGAGAAATGACCTTTAACCAACTTGGCATCAATGAAATAGGATATATGGCATTACTGGCAAAAAACAACGGCATGGTGATTAATTGCCCAATTCCCGTAAACCTTTCCCGCGATTTCACCAAACAACCAATGATGAGTGAAAAAGTACAAAAACAAGCTGCTCCCAAAAATATGACTAGTACAACTTGCAAGAAAGCCAAAGGATTGGGATTGAGGTGTACACCCAACAAAAACGCTAAAAGGTAAATAAACACCACTTGGGAAAAACAACGAATTCCAGCCGCAAAAGCTTTACCCAAGACAATCGCTGCACGGGGTATAGGTGCAACTAAGAATTTCTGCAAAATCCCTAAATCACGTTCCCAAATTAACGTCATTCCTCCAGCAAAAATAGCGACGAACAGCGCACTTTGAGCCAGAATACCAGGAGTCATAAAATCCAAGTAAGGTAAATTACCTGTAGGGATAGCACGAGTCCGGGTAAATACTTGCCCAAAGATCAATAACCATAAAGCCGGTTGTACAGCCCTGATCACTAAATCACTAGGATCATGGCGGAGTTTCCGCACTTCCAATTCAGTAATTACCAGGGTTTTAGTAAATAGTTCTTTGATGCCAGAAAAAATCCCTTTGGGGCGATTATATCTGGGTTCAGCCCAACCGTTGAGTGGTACGTCTGGTTCTTGCAGTCTCACGATAACTCACTCCTGATACTAATTGATTTCCTGCGTAGTGGATGAAGACATCATCTAAGGTTGCTTCTGGTTTCCCAATAGCGGCTTTTAAATCTGACGGTGAACCGGTGATAATTTCTTTACCCTGATTCATAATCACCACTCGGTTACAAAGATGATCCGCTTCTTCTAAAAAATGGGTAGTTAAAAAGATGGTTGTACCGTACTCAATCCGCAGTTGCTGTACAAGTTGCCATACTTGGGTTCTTGCAACTGGATCTAATCCGACTGTTGGCTCATCTAGAAATAAGATTTGGGGTTGATGTAAAATGGCTTGAGCAATTTCCAGTTTCCGAATCATTCCCCCAGAAAAAGTTCTCACTAACTGATGTGCTACATCCTCCAAACCCATGAATTCCAGCACTTCCGCGATTTGCTGTTTTCTGCGTCGAGGGGGAATATCATACAATTTAGAGAATATTAACAGATTTTCATAACCTGTCAAACTACCATCTGCTGATAAAGCCTGGGGTACATAACCTATTACTCTTCTGACTGCATCAGGTTGACGAGTCACATCATAACCGGCTAAGTATGCTTTCCCGCTACTGACTGGTAGCAAGGTAGTTAACATTTTAATTACCGTACTTTTTCCCGCACCATTGGGACCAAGTAAACCAAAAACTTCTCCCGATGCAACGGAGATATTTAAAGCATCAACGGCTGTTGATTTTTCAAAGCTGCGCGTCAGTTCCAAGGTTTGCAGTATTACTGACTTTGGAACTTGTGCAGGTATTTCCGCAGATTCTATTCTTCCCGTAAGTTTCGTCACGAGTCGGATTTACTTCCTTGTTCAAATAATTAGACTATCTAAATATTAGTTTGACATATTTCTGCTAAAAGTCAAGACCAAGGATTAATGATGACAACCCCAGTACCAGCAAAATCTTTTTCGTTGCGAGTAATAAATAGGTCATGGGGTGAACGTATCGCGGGGTAGACTGCGATCGCGGTTCAAGTCGAGTTCTTCAGTGAGTTCAGCCAAGGGGGATTGACGGAAAAATTCTGAGATTTTAGTAGTCTCAATCAAAGCAGTTTCCTGTTTTGTGAGTTCTAAAAACTCGGAAACATTTCCAACTTTCCAGCCTAGACGTTTTCTTTTAGCTTCATCCATAATACTAATCTTGTATAGGAATCCGGTTTGATTTTTGGAAAGATACGTAGGGTGTGTTAGCGATCGCATAACTCACCAAACACTTGATAATGGTGAGTTACGGATTTCATCCTAACGCACCCTACAATACTGGACTTAGCTATCACTAGAATTTTAAATTGTTTTTAATTTTAGGTTTAGTGTTTTACATAAATCTATTTTTTGTATTATAATAAATTCAGATAAATTCGATTTCTAATACAGACTAATGCAATATATAATAAATTCCAATGATTTACCACTTGTAAATATTTCTCCAGCAGCTAGAGGTCACTTTACGGCAATAGACCTGCTACGTTCTGAAGGACAAATAGGTTTAATAGGTTTCCAGATACAGTTTAGGCAAGAGCCTCAAGGAGATATTTTCACAGTTATTGATCAGGATTTTCACTTCATTGCGAAGATCATAGAATCTGAGTTAATCTTACAAAGAAATAATCAGGTACTTGCCTTAGATATTAGTAAGATAGTACAAAATTCACTGACAATTTCATTTGTTATCAACTGGTCGCCCCATCACCTTAGATTAGCGTGTGGAAATCCTGGTGGCGGTGGATATTTTGATACAAAAGAAGTATCCACACCAGTTATTATCCCTTCTCCTTCTCTTGTTGAATGGGCTAGAAAACAAAACCTTCTAGAGATAAAGGAGTACCCATCTGAAGAAAAATTTAGAGAGCGTGTATACTCTTCCCTCGTTATTCTGAAAGATAAGGTTGCTGAAGCTAAAGCTATTAACGGTTTTTGGAATATTACCTACGATGGAAGCAAGATTAGTAGTCGATTACCGAAAAAAGAGCCAGATATTCATCCCACAATCCATGCACTTTTATATGATCAGATGATGATGGGAGGGATCAAAATTTTCTCTGAACGTCAAACGGGAGTTGGTAATTTGGACTTTAGCTTTGTTGGAACAGTCCAAGGTAGAGGTATTTGTGAGGTATTTGCAGAATTCAAGCTTGCTCATTCTAAAGATATACATCATGGCTTAGAGCAACAGTTGCCTAATTATATGAATAATAAGGGTATAAGATACGGTGCTTATTGTGTTTTATGGTTTAAGTGCGAATGGTTTGATGAACCAAAGAATTTATCATTGGTAGATTTAGAAAATGATCTTATTTCAAGGCTCCCAAAAATTAATAGGCCTGGCATTAGAACTTTTATATATGATCTTGGTAAGATAGATGTTGCTAGTAAATCAAAATAAGCTGTTCTCTCTTCCTTTTACCTATACCACTTTTTAGTAGTTGTGATTTCAAACTATAAAAAACATTTTTTAGTATAATTCACAAAGGTTAAAGTAAATTTAATTAAATTGAATTAATGGCAAAAAAGAAACGACCTAGAGAGCATATAATAGCAGATTTGAGCGTAAATCATGTTGAACGATATGTGTTTTTATGTGGTTATTCCGTAGAAAGAGTTGAGTATGATTATGGGTTTGATTTAATTCTTTTTACATATAATATAAATAGTGAAATTGAAAATGGTCAAATTTACCTGCAATTAAAAGCTACAGATTCTCTCAGAACGCTTACAGATAAAGAAACTATTGCTTTTAGCATAGTGCGTTCGGACTTAGAATTGTGGTTGTTTGAGCCTATGCCGTGTATTCTAATTGTATATGACGCTCAGTTGGATATAGCTTATTGGTTATACTTACAGGCATATTTTGAAAATTGGCCAGGTTTTGATCTATCTAGAGTTGGTGAAAGTGTTACCGTTCACTTGCCTAAAACAAATATACTAGATCAAGAAGCAATCAAAAAATTTGCCCAATACCGGAATGATATTCTAAACCAGTTAAAAGGAGTGATTCGTCATCATGGTTAGAGATATTCAGTTTAGTGACCTAGAACAGTTGCTTTTCAAGATAGGTTTTACTAAAGTACCAACAACAGGTTCTCAGCAAATCTATCAATATCCATTGTCAGGAACTTTGGTCATTTTACCAGCTTACGAACAACGGGCTTATGTTCAACCTGTGCATTTGGTAGCTGTACGTCGAGTATTGGCAGAAAATGGGTTAATAAATAGCAATTCTTTCGACAGTTTTTTAGGAAAGGTTGCAAGCTAAAGTGTTACCTGTAATTACAATGTATAAATCTTCTCCAAAACCTCCCTTATCCAAGTTTCCTGTTCAGAAGATAAAGCAGGTTTTAGAATTTGTGCATAATCAATTGCTAAATGCTACATAATAGAATTCCAAATTATTTCCCAGATTTTACTCAAAATTAAAATTTAATGACTAGGTTTATACATGATAAATTCGCCAAAGACTATCTAGAAGAGCTATTGAAAGATTACGGAGAAGTCAAAGCGTCAGAAAAAGTCTCAGGAGAAATTAAAGAAATTGATGTTTTATTCACACCTGCGAAACAACAAACTTCTAAATTACAAATCCTGGGCTTACTAGGAAGACTTGCCGAAAATCCTGCAATAATAGAACCATACCGCAATCCAGCTTCTAGCGATGAAATCTGCGACTGTATTCTCAAATTATTAGAAGTCAAGGCTTCATTGCGACGAGAAGCCAAAGCCAATAAAATCAAACTTCAGGAGTCAGAAATTCCTAAATTGTGGATTTTAACCCCCACCATATCGGAAACTCGTTTATCTAGCTTTGGAACTATCCAAAAAGCAGGTTGGTTATCGGGAGTACATTTTTTAGCAGATGCCTTGCGTTCAGCAATTGTGGCAATACACCAACTACCACAAACACCGGATACTTTATGGTTGAGGCTTTTGGGTAGGGGAAGCGTACAATCACAAGCAATTATCGAGTTGCAGGCGTTACCATTAGATCACCCTTACCAAAAAGCCACCCTGGAATTAGTTTACAACTTGCGCGAAAATTTGAGAGTAAATCAAGAACTAGAAACAGATGATAGGGAGTTAATTATGCGACTAGAACCACTTTATCAAAGAAAT
>NZ_JAQMTJ010000021.1:0-7630 GCF_028330815.1 Dolichospermum lemmermannii CS-548 | reverse complement strand
TAGATTTTGATGACATTTTTGGTGATTTACTGTTTCTCAAATGCCTTTTTTCACTTTATCTGTTTGTTTTGATGCTCCCTTTGATTTTCATCTCCGTAATTTCCCTCTGTAACATTTTGGGGTGCGGAATGTGGGTTTTACCCCTACGACTGTAATAATCTACCTCAAATTTTTGTATCCAATTTTTGGCACTGCTGATCGGTGCCGATTGTAACCCCTGATCAAGATATTCTGACCATTCAAATCTTCCTTGTGCCAGTAGCCCCCCTACTTTTTTGGCTTCTGCTTCTGCAAATTGCAAACCAGCAGGGTTGGCATAACAGCCTAAAGCTAAATATTGTTGGTGAGGCTTGCCTGTTCCTGATTTGGGCGGGAATGTGGCGCGGAGGGAAAGTTTGTCGCCACGTTGGCAAACTGCAACCCCTATCTTACCCGCTTTTAGCCTTGCGTTGACTTCCTCGATAGTCCATTTGCTATCCATTTTGAACTAATTTTGAACTAAGTAAGTCGGCACGATAAAATCAATATACATTTTTTTCGTAAAAACCCTTAAATAACCTATCTATAAGGTATTTGTCGAATTTACATTTCGTTACATATGTTGATTGTTTAACGCCAACTTACTTAATTTAAATTTACGTTCCTATATATTCCAGCATATTCCAGCATATCTAAATATAGATTCCATAAAATAGAATTCATGGGTAGAAACGACAAAACCCCTGATTTCTCAAGGGTTTCGTTAGGGCCAGCAGTTGGATTTGAACCTACGACCTTCCGATTACAAGTCGGATGCACTACCACTGTGCTATGCTGGCGATTTTGGTAAGAAGGTTTTTGATTGCCTCACCGATTTCATATTATAACATGAGGACATGATTTGTCTAGAGGGTAAACAAAATATTTTTCTGGTTGCCAAAAATCGGTAAAACTAACCGCCATGTTGTAGATTGATGCAAAAATATTTGGTACAGTTCAATTTTGTATTCCTGGTGACACGGCTAGACGAAGGCGCAGAAAAACATTTGTTCTTTATAGATAATTACGCATGACAGCATTGATAAGCAGAGATTTATTAAGTTTAGCGGATCTAAGTTCGGGAGAACTGCAAGAACTTCTGGAATTGGCTACTCAACTCAAGTCGGGAAAACTCAAGTTACATTGTAATAAAGTGTTGGGCTTATTGTTTTCCAAGGCTTCAACCCGCACTAGAGTAAGCTTCACAGTGGCAATGTACCAACTAGGGGGACAGGTAATTGATCTTCACCCCAATGTCACTCAGGTGAGTCGTGGAGAACCTATCCAGGATACCGCTAGGGTGTTAGATCGTTATTTGGATGTTTTAGCAATTCGCACCTTTGCTCAACAGGAGTTGGAAACTTTTGCGAAGTATGCGAAAATTCCTGTAATTAATGCCCTCACAGATTTAGAACACCCTTGTCAAATATTGGCTGATTTACTCACCATTCAAGAAAAATTTGGAACTTTGGCAGGTTTAACTTTAACCTATGTCGGTGATGGTAATAATGTCGCTAATTCTCTGATGTTGGGTTGTGCTTTGGTGGGAATGAATATCAGAATAGCTTTTCCGTCAGGATACTCCCCAGATGCAGAAATTGTGGAAAAATCTCGAGAAATAGCCAATAAAAAAACTGAAGTTCTCTTAACCCATGATCCCGAAGCAGCAGCTAAAGGTGCATCTGTACTTTACACTGATGTTTGGGCAAGTATGGGACAAGAAACACAGGCAAATAACCGGTTCCCTGTTTTTCAACCTTATCAAATTTCTGAACAATTATTAAGTCTTGCAGATCCAGAAGCAATTGTTTTACACTGCTTACCAGCCCACCGTGGTGAAGAAATTACTGAAGAAGTAATTGAAGGTTCACAATCACGGGTTTGGGACCAGGCAGAAAATCGTCTCCACGCTCAAAAAGCTTTACTTGCAAGTATTCTTGGGGCAAAATAACAATATTGGTAATTGGTAATTGGTAATTGGTAATTGGTAATGGGTAATTGGTTAAATTTTTATCTGTTCCCTGTTCCCTATTAGTTACCAATTACCATAAATATTTAATAAAAGCTTGTTAAGGGAAGATTTTTGTAGTACCAATGTTCTATGGGCATTTATTATTTACTTCCCGATAAAATTATGGAACGTCTCACAGATCCTCAAAAAGAACTATACGAATGGTTGGTTGAATATATCAGGTTGAATCAACATTCTCCCTCGATTCGCCAAATGATGGAAGGGATGAATTTGAAATCTCCAGCACCCATTCAAAGTCGGTTGGAACATTTACGCAATAAGGGTTACATTGGCTGGAATTTAGGTAGGGCGAGAACTTTGCGGATACTTCATCCTGTTAAACAAGGTGTACCAATTTTAGGAACTATTGCCGCAGGTGGTTTGATTGAACCGTTCACAGATGCCGTCGAACATTTGGATTTGGCTAATTTATCATTACCACCTCAAAGCTATGCTTTAAGAGTCGCTGGGGATAGTATGATTGAAGATTTGATTGCAGATGGTGATGTGGTATTTTTGCGTCCTGTTGCTGAACCTAACCAGTTAAAAAATGGGACTATCGTGGCTGCGAGAGTGGAAGGACACGGTACAACTTTAAAACGTTTTTACCGCCATGATGATCTTGTTACTCTCAAACCTGCAAATCCTAATTACAATCCCATAGAAGTATCGGCTATGCAAGTAGAAGTGCAAGGTTCTTTGGTGGGTATTTGGCGTAATTATAACTAAAGGATGTCAGTTGTCAGTTGTCAGTTGTCGGTAGGGGCGAAGCATTTGGAAGATAAATTATCGGTCATTGCCAAAAATAGTTCTCCAAATGCTTCGCCCGTACGGTTGTCAGTTGTCAGTAGGGGCGAAGCATTTGGAAGATAAATTATCGATCATTGCCAAAAATAGTTCTCCAAATGCTTCGCCCGTACGGTTGTCAGTTGTCGGTAGGGGCGAAGCATTTGGAAGATAAATTATCGATCATTGCCAAAAATAGTTCTCCAAATGCTTCGCCCGTACGGTTGTCAGTTGTCGGTTGTTAGTTGCAAATAAAAAACAAGTAACTACTGATTCTTACCAATTACCAATTTATGTACCTAACGCGAAATGCAGTACCGAAATTGCCTACTTTTAAACTCAAGTTACCTTATGCGGGGGAGAAAAAGGGCAATTATCAAATCAAGAAATCATTACCGGGATGTCCAAAAATGCCTTTATCTCTGCAATTGCGGGGATATCAACGCCAAGCTGTGACTAGCTGGTTTGCTAATCATGGTAGGGGGACATTAAAAATGGCTACTGGTAGTGGTAAAACTATTACTGCATTAGCGATCGCTTGCGAATTGTACCAGCAAATTGGTTTACAAGTCTTGTTGGTGGTGTGTCCCTATCGTCATCTTGTTACCCAGTGGGGCAGAGAATGTGAGAAATTTAACTTACAGCCGATTTTAGCCTTTGATAATTTACGCAGTTGGCAAAGTCAACTTTCTACACAAATCTATAATCTGTGTTCTGGTTCTCAAGATTTCGTGACGATAATTACCACTAACTCGACTTTAATTGGTGATGGTTTTCAGACACAACTTAAATATTTTCCGCCGAAAACGTTGATTATTGGTGATGAAGCGCATAATTTAGGCGCACCGAAACTAGAGGAAAGTTTACCCCGAAATGTGGGTTTACGTCTAGGTTTATCAGCCACACCCGAAAGATATTTTGATGATGATGGTACAGAATCTTTATTAGATTATTTTGGTCATATTCTCCAACCTGAATTTAGTTTACAGGATGCGATTTCTCAAGGTGCATTAGTTCATTATATCTATAATCCGGTATTGGTAGAATTGACAGAAACGGAGAGTATCGCTTATTTAAAATTAACCAAAAAAATTGGGCGTTCTCTCCTTTATCGAGATCGAGATATGGGGGAAATGGGAGATTTTGAAGACAACGAAGATATCAAATCATTATTAATGCAAAGGGCGCGGTTAGTTGGCACTGCAGAAAATAAATTAACAGCCTTACAAGAGTTAATGGCAACTCGTCGAGAAACTACCCATACATTGTTTTATTGCAGTGATGGTTCTCAAGAAATTGGACAACGTTATTCTCTGCGTCAACTCAAAGCTGTTGCTCAAATTTTGGGAGGAGAATTAGGTTATAAAGTCAGTACCTACACAGCAAATACTTCTTTGGAAGAAAGAGAAATTTTACGTCGTCAATTTGAAAGTGGAGAATTACAGGGTTTAGTCGCAATTCGGTGTTTAGATGAAGGTGTGGATATTCCCGCTATTCAAACCGCAGTAATTTTATCAAGTTCGGGAAATCCCCGGCAATTTATCCAACGTCGGGGACGGGTTTTGCGTCCTCACCCTGGGAAGGAACGGGCAACAATTTTTGATATGATTGTTTTACCGCCAGATTTAGATAGAGAAACTATTGAAGTAGAACGGAATTTATTAAAGAAGGAATTAAAGAGGTTTGTGGAATTTGCTGATTTAGCGGATAATGCTGGGGAAGCAAGAATGAAGTTATTAGCATTGCAAAAAAGATATGGGTTATTGGATATTTAACAAAGTTAAAAAACTCCCCAAAAAAAACCTCAACAATTCGCAATATTTAGTGGAAGCTTGAGGTAAGTGAGGTTAAAATTACAAGCAATGTCTAAATCTGAAGTAGAACTATGAAGACGGCTGAAAAACTGGCTGCTGGTTGGTTACTCACACTCGGATTCATGTTTTTGGCGATATCAGTATCAGAAATAATAGATAAATCGGCGCAGTCAGGAGTAACAGTATATCCTGTGGAGGGAGAACAGGTATTTTCACCTCCCAATGCGGCTCAGGAGAGTAAAGATACTATCGTGGGAGGGATAATTTTTGGTGTTCCTAGTGCGATATTGGGGAGTTGGTTAGCATTAGGATTGTATAAACAAAGTCAACAAGAGAAAAAAGCCTTAAAGCAGCAAAACAGTGAACAATTACAAGCGCAGTTTTATCAAATGTTACTAGAAAATCAAGGACGAGTAACTTTGTTAAGTTTTGCTATGCAGTCTCAATTACCAGCAGCGGAAGCTAAACAATATTTAGATAAGAAAGCTAAAGAATTCAATGCGAATTTTCAAGTCACCGAAGAAGGGGCTTTATCATATCATTTTGATGTTTAATAGGTCAGATGACACAATTTTTCTTAACTATAGCCGCCATTTTTGGCGGTTTGTCTGTTGCTGGTGGTGCTTTTGGCGCTCATGCTTTGCGGGAAAAAATTAGCGAGCGCTCTTTAGAAATATTTGACACTGGCGCTCGTTATCAAATGTACCACGCTCTGGCACTTTTGTTAGTCGCCATGCTCATGAGTCGTTTAGAAAATCCCCCAACGACGCTTTTAGTGAGTGGTTGGTTATTTATTATTGGTGTGGTGATTTTTTCCGGTAGCTTATATGCTATCAGTTTAACAGGTATCAAGTCTTTAGGGGCAGTTGCCCCATTGGGAGGATTGGCATTAATGCTGGGTTGGGCTGCTTTAGCTGTAGCTGGTGCAACCATCAAGTTTTAATCAGTAGCAAATGGGAAATGGAGTCTAAATTATCACTTAAAATTCCCCGTTTCCTCTGACCTATTACCTTTTCTCTCTTATCTATTGGAAAATAGTATCATCAGTTGGTGACATCAAGTAGGTAGAATATTACCACAGTCTTATGAAATAGGTGTAGCCAGCACGTGAAGATATTTATATATCACACTCCCGAATTGACCCCAAATGATACAGTTCCAGAATGTGCGATCGCTGTTGATGTTCTGCGAGCAACTAGTACAATGGCCACAGTATTAGCCGCTGGAGGTGAAGCTGTACAGGTTTTCAGCGATTTAGATCAACTGATGAGAGTGAGTGAACAATGGCCTTCAGACAAGCGACTTAGGGCTGGAGAAAGGGGTGGCGCTAAAGTAGCTGGTTTTGAGTTGGGTAACTCACCCTTAGATTGCACAGCCAAATTAGTTGCTGGAAAAAGGTTATTTATTAGTACCACCAATGGGACAAGGGCTTTACAGCGGATACAAAACGCCCCCATTGTTCTCGCAGCAGCTTTGATTAATCGGGCAGCAGTAGTTAAATTTCTGTTAGAAAAGCAACCGGAAACAGTCTGGATTGTTGGTTCTGGCTGGGAAGGAAGTTATTCTTTAGAGGATACAGTATGTGCGGGGGCGATCGCTCATAGTATTTGGCAACAAACTAATTGTCCCCTAGAAGATATCAGTGGTAATGATGAAGTGGTTAGTGCGATCGCTCTTTATTCCCAATGGCAAAATGACCTATTAGGATTATTACACAAAGCTAGTCATGGTCAACGATTATTACGCTTAGAATGTTTAGAAGACCTGAAATATTGTTCCCAAACTGATACTTTAGATATTTTACCGATTCAAACAGAACTAGGAGTATTAAAAAGTCAAAATAACTAATAGGAGTCAGGAGTCAGGAGACAGAAGAAAGAAGAAAGGAGAAAGAAGAAAGAAAGAAAGAAAGAAAGAAGAAAGAAGAAAGAAGAAAGAAAGAAAATTTCTTCACCTCTCTCTTCTCTGTTAGATCAAACATAATAATCTGGAATATTTCATCCTGTTAATCCTTAAATCCTGGACATCCTGATTCAGACAATTAATCCTGAAATCCTGGACATCCTGATTCAGACAATTAATATTACTGAATACTCGACAAAGGTACACCTAACCACCCGGCAAAATTCTCCATTTCTGTGAAAGAAGGATTTTCGACAACTTTAAGTTGATACTTACTAGGAATTGATGCAGCTAGAGTCACAGAATAAGTCCGCAATTCATCTTGATGAAAAACAGTAACTTGGATAGAATCATTTTCCTGGTAATCCTTCAAGCGTTCATTTAATTGATTTCCCACCCTAATCCTATCAATCGCTAACAATTCATCCCCAGCATCAATTCCCGCAAATTGTGCCGGTGAACCCGCTTCCACAAACTTAATTATCTCCCGTCCATTTTCAGTATTTATCCTCACACCCAAATAAGGTTCTTCATTCTTTTCCTCAACTAATTGCAAACCAAAAGGTTGTAAATATTGATTAAAAGGTAAATCTTCCAAACCATGAAGATAGCGTTTAAAGAAATCTCCTAAATCCATACCCGCTACAGACTCAATCACACCCTCTAATTGTTCAGGAGTATAACCAATTTCATCCTTGCCAAACTTCTCCCACATTTGCCGCATCACATCATCTAAAGAAAGCTGATTCCCGTGATGAACGCGAATTAATAAATCTAATAAAAGTGACACCATTTCCCCTTTGATATAATAGGAAATTTGAGAATTACCACTATTAGCATCTGGACGATAAAGTTTAATCCAAGCATCAAAACTTGACTCCGACAAAGGTTGAACTTTTCGTCCTGGAGTCATCAAATATCTGGTAATTTCCTTACTCAAATAGTTTAAATATGCCTTGGTATTATAAATACCTGCCCGTAAAGGAATGATTAAATCCCACATTCCGCACCCCAAACTGTCACAGATCAAAAAAGCCCTTAAAGTAGTACATAATAACTAAAGCCAATTCAAAAATTAAGATGCTTAATGAGAATAAGT
>NZ_JAQMTJ010000278.1:0-19844 GCF_028330815.1 Dolichospermum lemmermannii CS-548 | reverse complement strand
CTAATAGTAAATACATTTCAAAAAATTAATTTTTTGAGAAATTTTTGGTGTGGGCTTTAATTCTCAATAACCAATACTTATTGACAGAACTGTTACTGTTACGTACTTTTAGACTTTTTATTTACATCGAACTCAGGTTAATTTGGATATTCAACCTGGTGAAATTGTGATTATGACTGGACCTTCCGGTTCAGGTAAAACTACACTTTTGACTTTAATGGGTGGTTTGCGTTCTGCTCAAGAAGGTAGTTTGAAAATTTTAGGACAGGAAATATGTGGAGCAAATAAACAACACTTAACTAAATTGCGCCGTCAAATAGGTTATATTTTTCAGGCGCACAACCTGATGACCTTTTTAACTACCCAAGAAAATGTGCGGATGTCCTTGGAATTGCATGATGAATATCTAAATCATGATATCAACAACAAAGCGATCGCCATGCTAGAATCTGTTGGTTTGGGAGATCGTATCAGTTACTACCCCGAAAATCTTTCTGGTGGACAAAAACAACGGGTGGCTATCGCTCGTGCTTTAGTCAGCCAGCCTAAAATTGTCTTAGCTGATGAACCTACCGCTGCACTTGATAAAAAATCTGGCCGCGATGTTGTGGAATTGATGCAGAAACTTGCTAAAGAACAAGGCTGTACTATTTTGCTTGTTACCCACGATAACCGCATTTTAGATATTGCTGACCGGATTATTTATATGGAAGACGGTCAGCTTAAAGATGTCAATATTACGGCGAAGATACAGTAAACAGAGTGTATTTAGTATTTCAAGGTGATTAGCTACTCCTTGTCCTGATATTTTTCATAATGAGCGACCTGTTAATTATTTTTAACACCATCCTTATTAAATATCCTCTCAGTCCAGAGGTAAGGAATTGGTAATAAAAACCAGACATATTCCCACCAACCTTGATCGATAATAGCAACTCCTATTGTTAATAAGGAAAACATCGGCTCTATCAAGATTTTCCATCTTGTAGAAATAATAATTTCACTATTTAGATCATCGGCAATTAGTCGGTGTTTATAAGTCGCATAATTCCAGTTAATAAATGATATCAATCCAATGAATGCAGTATTGACGCTAAAGCATATTTTCACAAGAGCATTTTCTGGAAAATAAATAACTAGGGTGTCAGAGTAAGGAATCAGAAGTATTCCCATCAGATAAAGTAAATAGAGTGAGATATGAATTGTATCTGCTTGTTTGTAATAAGTAAGTTGGCGTTAAACAATCAACATATGTAACGAAATGTAAATTCGACAAATACCTTATAGATAGGTTATTTAAGGGTTTTTACGAAAAAAATGTATATTGATTTTATCGTGCCGACTTACTTATTTAAATTGCTTGATATGTTCTAGCCAGTAGAAACCAACAGTCACAAATGCGATCGCGTAGCTAGTGAGTGGTTTTATTTGAGCTAGTAAAAATGCCACAATTTCTGAGTCTGTGGGCTGTTGCAGATTTTCAGGAAAATCAAGAGCTAAGAAGCACTCTGCCATTGCCAGTGCGAATATAATATCAGCTATTCTCTGAAGGTGGACAATAGGCTCTTTCTGATCAGAATTATTGTTTTTATCTTCATTCATTAGTCATATCCAAAAGTGCAGGCTACTTTTAATTTGTACGTTGGGTCAAAGTAAACTTACGGTGGAAAATAAAATTCAAATAACAAGAATTTCGGCATAACAGCTATCGTTTCTATATCGAACGCTCGTTATATTAAATAATATAATAAACCTAAAGTGTTTGTCAAGATATTTTTGCAAATTCAGATATCCTGCTGATTGCTCCGCGAACGCTCACGTTTCACAACCTAACCTACAAATTAAGGCTTTTTCCACTTTTTCAGCAAGCCCTAATTATAATTAAAATGGTGTTTTTACCTGTAAGTGGAAGATTTTTTCTACATGAGGATGCTGAAACCTCAACTCTCTCGCGTGCAGATATAATCTATCAGTATCACTATGATAACCATAGAGTTTATCCCCCAAAATTGCCATTCCCAGTCCTCTTGTATCAGCAGCATGAACCCGTAATTGATGAGTCCGTCCAGTCAAAGGCACAAATTCAACACGGGTATAATCTCCTTCTCTGTTCATAACGCGGAAGTGAGTTAAACTAGGTTTACCTCGTGATAAATCAACTTCTTGATAAGGACGATGATCAGGATTTCCCCACAAAGGTAAATTAATTTCACCTTCATTAATAGCTAGAGAACCTGTCAGCAAAGCTTCATAAACTTTATGAATTTGTCTTTGTTGAAATTGTTGACTTAATTGAGAATGAGTAATTGGATCTTTAGCTATTAAGAGAATCCCGGAAGTATCTTGATCTAAACGATGTACCGCGATTATTTCTTGATTATATAGATGACGTAAACGACTAATTACACTATCTTGATTATGAAAATAACGACCGGGAACAGATAACAGTCCTGATGATTTATTCACAGCAATTAGCCATTCATCTTCATAAATTATTTCTACTTTATTTGGCTTTAATCCTGATAGCAAAAATCCCATTAATGGCTGACATCTTTCTAAACAAGCACCATAAAATTCTCCTGAAACTTTATTCTCGACCGCAGAATCACCCCACCAAAATTCAGCCATTGCTAAAGGTTTTAGTTGATGAGTAGCTGCGTAATTTAATAATTTAGGAGCGCAACATTCTCCTGTTCCGGTTGGTGTTCCTGCTGGTAATAATTGCTGTAAAGATAGAGATTGTCCTTGAAAATTAGTTAAGCTATAAGCAGCGTGCATTTCTGTTTGTAATTGCCGAGATAGTTGTTTCCGCTGTTGTTTGAGTTCTGTAATCTTCCTATCTGCGGACGTTATAATTTGCTGTAAAGGCTGTAAAATTTCATTTTGATGGCGTTTAAGATTTCGGCGGTCAATTCCCTGCTGACGGCTTTCTGCTTCTAGTTTTTCCAAAGCAGTTGTGAGAGATTCATCTGTGAGAGTTTGATAAAATTCTTGACGTTGTTTGTGTCGTTGCTGTTTGCTATGATCATGATGTAAGCTCATAGTTTGTAACTGTTGGGTATATTCCACGGACAGAGTTTTATATTCTGCTCTTTCGGGAATTTGTTCAAGGGTAATAATTTCTTGTTTAATTGCTGCTAACTTTGCTAAAATCTGAGTTTCTAAAAAAGCCACTTTCTCTCTACCAGGAATTGGTAACACCCAACCTGTAACCATACTATTACCATTTAATAAACCGGAAAATGCTTTAATAACTCTTTGTTCACCATTGGGTAATTCAACTAACAAAATACCATACATTTTTCCCTCATGGGAATAAAGATGATCTTGTTCAAGTTGCTGCATGAGACTATCAGCTATAGCTTCTGCTAAAGGTGTGCGGGGTAATCTCAATATTTCACCAGTTTGGCGACATTTTCCTTCATAGTAATAGTTAGGCTGTGCGGAATAAATGATAAAATTGGATTCGATAAAGTCTGAAAGCGGATGAAGAAGAATCATAAAATGTATATAGTATGATAAATTATTTGATAGTTAACAAATTTTTGTTTAAGTTGTTTGTTTTAATTGGGAAGCTTTTTTTGGTATGGATGTTAGATGTTAGTATATTTTACAATACCTCTGATTATTCTCACACCAGAAATTATCAATAATCCCGTCGGGAATTTTATCATCACGTTGATACAGCACTTCCCGGTGTTATGAGGTACATATCTAGCGGGCAAGATGCCCGCACTACAAAAGTTTCATGATTCAACTTTGTACCTCATAAGAGCGGAAACCGCTGTATTTTTGTTTTTACCATTTTTCCTCATGTATTTTTTTGTAGATGAGGATATGAAACTTTCCCGAAACCTGTGGGAACATCTTTGGGAAAATCCTGTGGAGGAAGTTTAGATAAGTAGGTGAACGGAAAAAAACCGTAGACGCGAAGCGGCTTCTCGAAGAGTAATATGTAACGAAAAGTAAAATCGCCCAAACCCTCTTCACTCTTGCCTCTTGCCTCTGGTTACTGAGCGAAGTCGAAGTATTGCCTCAAGCCTAGTGCCATAACGACGATTTTCAATGCTAACCTACTTAGGCTTTGGTTTGGACAATCTGTAGGTTGTTATCACAAAGTATTTGTTCCCATAGATAATTGTCAACACTCAGAATAAAAAATAAATGGTTATATTGAATTTAGCTTGTGTTAAAATAGTTATTTTTCAGAATTATACCAAATGCGTGATCCACAAAAGAGCCACATTAAAATTGATCCGGCTACCCTGGTTTTAATCGGGTCTGCTTTGATACTATTACCACTATTACTCGCTGGTTTTTTGGGGTAATTAGCTATCCGCAAAATTAAAAATTGGTTATTTCCATTGACTGAAAATAACCATAAACTAAGAGTAATTTGTTTTCGCAATATTTAAATATCAACATTGATATTCTCTATCTGTCTAGCTGCTTTCTCCCAAAGCTTTGCGGTTTCTTCATCATTCCAGTGAGTTCTCAGATTTTCCGCTTTTTTATGACATATCCGTTCTAGCATCTCTAAAATTGCAGCTAGTGTCAACTGCTCGACTAACCCCTCTAAAGCACTCATGTATTTTTTCATGACAGATACCCCTTTAATTTCTACTGGAAACTGAGGGAATTCTTTCCACTTCCTGCGTTAGTTATCAACACAAGAAGTACAAATTCTCGTCAATTAGTTGTGACTTTTCTATTATCTACCTCATCAGTTGAAGAATTTCCACTTCTTCTTGATTCTCTACATTTGCAGGAAGTAGAGTTGTAATCTACTTTTTGGAGTGAGTTAAGAATCTCTATTTTACCTAAAATTGTGAGATGCTGTACTAAGCTGGGATTTCGTGATTTATAGAATTTTATACTTTACAAATACCCTTTGATACTTAAAACACAATATACTGATATAATTATTACATGACAAGATTCATTCATGATCAATTTGCTAAGGACTATTTAGAGGAACTTCTCAAAAACTATGGAGAGGTTCAAGCACCAAGTCGTGTAGCGGGAGAAGTTAGAGAAATTGATGTTTACTTTTCTCCCTATCCCCAAGCAAATCCTAATTTACAACTTTTAGGTTTATTAGGTAAATTTGCATCTACTCCCGCGATTTTTGAACCTTATCGCAATCCGGCATCATCTGATGAGATTTGTGATTGTTTGTTAAAGTTATTAGAAGTCAAAGGAGTGTTAAAAAGAGAAGCGAAACGCAATAAAACTAATCTTCAAGAATCAGAAATTCCGAAACTGTGGATACTTACTCCGACAGCATCACCAGAGATATTATCTAGCTTTAATACTACCTTAAAAACTGACTCTTTACCAGGAATATACTATTTAGGGGCAGCGTTACGTACAGCCATAGTAGTTATTCATCAACTACCACGAACGGAAGAAACTCTTTGGATTAGAATGTTAGGAAGAGGAAATGTTCAAAAACAAGCTATTGAGGAACTAGCAGAATTAACAGTAAACCACCCATTTAGGAGAATCACGCTAGAATTATTGTACAACCTGCAAAAACACCTGGGAGTCAATCAAGAAACCGAAGATAGGGAGATAATTATGAGATTAGCACCATTGTATCAACAGGATAGAGAGTTGGCGGTTCAGGAAGGGAAAATTGAGGGAAAAATTGAGGGAAAAATTGAGGGAGAAACTTTGTTAATTATCCGGCAATTAAATCGTCGCATTGGAGAAATTAATTCAGAATTAATTGCCAAGATTCAAAAATTATCACTTGATAAATTAGAAATGTTGGGAGAAGAATTATTAGATTTCACCAAACTTGATAATTTAGAAAGTTGGTTAAATCAAAATCAAGAATAATGTAGTTGGGCTTGAGTTCTAAAATTACAGCACTTTCCGGTGTTATGAGGTACATATCCAGCGGGCAAGATGCCCGCACTACAAGAGTTTCATAATTCAAGTTTATACCTCATTAGAGCGAAATATGCTGTATCTTAGGCTTTAGCCCAACTACAAACTAACTAATTATTAGAGATCATTGTTCCCAGAGCAGCTATCAACTTATCCACGCTTTCAGGACGACTATTAAAACCCATCAAACCTACACGCCAAACCTTGCCAGCAAGTTCACCCAAACCGCCACCAATCTCAATATTATGCTCAACTAACAACTGCCTGGCCACAGATTTACCATTTACCCCTTCAGGAATACAAACAGTAGTTAAAGTTGGTAGCCTGTATTCCTTTTCAACGTGCATCTTTAAACCCATATCTTCCAATCCTTCCCACAGATACTCGACATTCTTTTGATGACGTTGCCAACAACTAGCTAAACCTTCTTCCGCCACTAAACGCAAAGCTTCCCGTAAACCATAATATAAATTAATCGGTGCAGTGTGGTGATATGTGCGTTCAGTCCCCCAATATTTCCCCAACAATGTCATATCTAAATACCAATTTGCCACTTTAGATTGACGCTTCTGCAACTTCTCCATTGCCCGCCCACTCATTGTAAACGGTGACGCACCTGGAGAACAACCCAAACCCTTTTGACTACAGCTATAAGCCAAATCAACACCCCACTCATCCAAAAAGATGGGAACACCACCCAAACTGGTAACGGTATCCACTAACAACAAAGTTCCATGTTGACGACACAACTCACCCACACCTTCTAAGGGTTGACGAGCGCCGGTGGAAGTTTCTGCATGAACTAAAGCCAAAATTGCTGGTTTATGGGTGGCTACTGCGGCGCTGATTTCCTCTAAATTGAAAACTTGTCCCCAGGGCTTAGTAATAGTTCTGACATCTGCGCCATATCTGCCCGCCATATCTACCAAGCGATTACCGAAATAACCAGCTACACAAATTAATACCACCTCACCCGGTTCGACAGAATTAGCCAAAGTAGCTTCCATTGCGGCTGTACCCGTGCCACTGACGGCGATAGTATGGGAGTTTTCTGTTTGCCATGTGTAACGCAACAGGGATTGAATTTCATCCATGAGGGTTAAAAAAGCCGGATCTAAATGTCCCACTGGTGTGGTATTCATCGCCTGTAATACCGCTGGATGGGCATTGGAGGGACCTGGACCCAATAAGAGACGGTGGGGGACTTCGAGGGGTTCGAGTCCTAGACGCTGACTGTCATTAACGGAAATGGTGGATGTCATAAACTTAATTTATGTGAGATGAAATTGTAATTAATCGCATCATATAGCGGTATGTGGTCAATGAGTATGCCGAAGTGCGACTAATTAATTAAGTTCCATATTTTCTCTCGCGCTATTCAATTATACGTTTTATTAAAAACAGAAATCTCTATAATCTTGTTCTGTTCCCTGTTATCCAAATTGATTGGTAACATATTCCATCACATCGTTTTGCATTGTGAATCCGTTTCCATTGAATTCAATCAAAGATAGCAATTTCAAACTCTCTAGTATTCCCAATAGTTTCTGGGAAGTGACAGGGGGAATAATCTCGTTTATTAATTCTGGCATTAATATGGGTTTGCGGTGAATTGCTAAGGAATAGATCACGGTTTTTTCTAAATCTGATAAGCGTTGAAATTGTTGATCTAATAAATCGTAAATATGGTCAAAGACGGTGATACCGTGGGCTAAAAAAAGATCAATTTTGCTAGAAAATAGAAAATGAATAGTAGTGGCAACAATTTTCAGCATCAGGGGATTTCCGCCATAGTGATTATGTAATGTTTGCCATTCTGCTTGAGTTTCGTCTTCAGGAAGCAGCCCTTTCAAGATCAGTGATTTAATCGAATTGGCTTTTTTCTCTAGTAGACTAAATGCGATCGCTGGTTCTCGACTGATGATAATTAAACAACTTTTGTGGGTAGACTCCCCAATTGTGCTAATCAGTTGTCCATAGCCTTCAAATCCTTCTCGATATGATCCCCCTCGTTCTCCCCATTGCAGAATGGATTCTAGATTATCCAGAACCAGTAAGCAACGAGTTTGATGGAGATACTGCATTAACTTTGATATTAATTGATGTGGAGATTTTGGTAAATCAACGACTTGCTGGTGTGAGAGGATGTGAATTAGATCAGTTAAGGTTTCTTCTACTGTTGGGGCATGACGAAGAGATCGCCAAATGACATACTGAAATTCTGATGATGACGAGTCTGTGCTGTTGGTAAAACCTGCCATTAACTTGGCTATGAGGCTGGTTTTGCCCATACCACCCATACCTAACACCATGATTAATTGACAGCGATTAACCTGAATCCACTGGTTCAATGTTGCCAGTTCTGCGGTGCGTCCATAGAAAACGGAGACATCGGGAGCTAAATTATAATCCCCATAAGGTTGAATTTGAGGCTGTAGAGGTGATTGATAATCATCAGCCTCTAGCACCAGATTAAATGCTTTGAAACATTTGACTAGAGACTTTTTATCAACTCTGACATTGCAGTTAAAAATTTTGCATAAGGTATGAGAGTCTAATTCAGTCTGAATACTGAGATTATCAAGGGTAAATCGCTTGCCGTTATTTTCAGCATATTCCTTTGTTTTTATGGCGTTCTCAAGTTTATTTAAACCTTGAATCGTGAGGATTGACCCACGTTTACGTTTTCTTGGTAGATCCATGAGTATAAAATATAAATTTTTTTAAGCAAAGCCAAATAGGGCAAGAGAATTAACTCTAACCGCCGGAAAAATGACTGATTTCCGGGAAAACGGTATTAATCTCACAATAGTATAAAAATACAATTAAGAGATTGAACAGAGTATAGCGGTTGTTTGATGTGTTTATCAATACAGCATTTTGCAAAAAGGGGAAGTTTTAACAATTTGAAATAATTCTGCGGTCTATTTTGCTTACAGTCTCAACGCTTGAAAGGATTGTGGTAGAGGAGTCGGAGCGATATTTTGTCAGGATTATTAAGTTCCTTTTGCTTAAGTTGGCAAACTTCCATTGCTATATCGTATTTCTATGTTTATGCTTATAAAAGTTTGGTAAAAGTTGAGTTATTTATGGCTATTGAAAATATATTTGATTACATAGAGGTTACACCTCCTTATTTTGCTCTAGAAAATTTGCGCCAAAATGAAGAAGGTTTTATCTTAGCAAAGATTCCTATACAACAACCATTAGATATGGAAGTTGGCTATATTTCTGCTGCTGAAGCGGGAAGACATTTAGCTATTCTTGGATCTTGCTCTGCTGCTATGTCTAATTCTCATAAATCAAAACATTATTACTTGGCATATCATGCAGAATACTTTAATAAAGCTGCTCAAGAAAATTATGAAATTTTGAACTATATTAACGCTGTCGCCAAAGGGAAGTTAATTAATAAAAGAACAGCAATATCTGAGTGTTTTATGCTCAAAGATAATAATATAATTGCAACCTTAAAAGTCTTATATCATGTAATTTCTGAAAATATTTTTGAAAAGATTTATAAAAATTTTCAGATTCATACAAATTTCGATGAAACTCTCAATCCTTATGAAATTGCTATGCCAATTCAAAACATATCTATTATTAATAGAAAATTAACTAAATTAATCCATTCTTAGACAATCCAGAATTAGTGATCCAGCGACTCATTTTACCACCAGCATAATTATCGCAATTTCAATAATCTGGAAGACGTTGCATTAATCCTTCATTCTTCTCATTGCCAAAAGAGAAGGATATTTTTTATTATCAATAAGTAATTGACGTTCTAATAAACGAGATTGATCATTAAACCCTAAAATTCTAGCCGTCACTTGTCCTATATTTGTGAGAGATTCAATAGTAGAATTATTCAGTTTAAAATGTTCTCCCCAATTATCCCAACGAGGATGATAAAAACGCACAAATTCTTTTTTATCTATAATAATTGAACCGATATCACTGCCTTTAAAACGATTACAATAAACACAACAATAAGCTAGATTATCTATATTTGATGAGCCACCATGTTTGATACTAATAATATGATCAATGGCACATCCTAAAATAGTATCATGTTCAGCAATCAGGCAATATTCACATAAATTATCTGCTCTTTGAGCAACTAAACGGCGAAGTTCTAGATTTAAATAAGGACGCTCCATAATTGAATTTTAAGCCTTTTCGTTAATAAAATCATAAGCCCTAGCTTTTGCTAGTCTTAATAAATGTTCTAGAATCAAATAATGATCTAATTCTGATTTTTCCTCTGAAGAAATTCCATCAGTTTTTTCTCGAAAAATCAAATCAGATACTCTTTCTTTTACTGTTTCTGATACTTGAAATTCAACTAAACTTTGAGATGTTATGCCAGCAGCGAGAAAGTTGATTATTTCTTCATAAGCTGGATTAATACTGATTGATGTTTCCATGATGATTAATTATCTCCTTTTTTAATGGGGGCGGACTACCTGTTGGGGAACGATTTTACGCCATTTGAGGCTTGTCATCGAAGGATTTACCCCGAATTATTGAGCGGTTACTAAAATTGTATGATATAAGACGAATTTTAAGAAAGACTTCAGTTGTTTTTGTGCATCACGATGCTTTAAGCCACTGAGAATTTCATAATAAGTAATAATGCTAATATTACAGCAGATTTCGCTCTAATGAGGTACAAACTTGAATTATGAAACTCTTGTAGTGCGGGCATCTTGCCCGCTGGATATGTACCTCATCACACCGGAAAGCGCTGTAATTTTACTATAAACTCTTAAATATGCCTCAAACCGCTCAACAACTAAGCTATGATTGCGGAAAAAAAATGATAAAATATTGGTATCAATCAAAGCTGGTTTCATCACTTCTCCTTTCAAAAAATGCCTGTTGACGACGGATGTTGATTTCTTCACTGAAATTAGCAAATGTTTCATCTGACATATCATTCCAACAGCCAGCAAACTGCATAGTTTGTTCTAGTGAACCTGGAGATGATTCTCCATTCAATCGCCAATAATGAATAAAATTATATAATTCTTCTAATTTATCTTCGGGAATGAGATTAATTTCTGTGATTACTTTGGTGCGGATGTTTAATAAATCCATAGAGCAAATAAATGTAGAGAATTGACAGATACACTAATTATATAGCCTGTGTTCTTTAAGAACCAAGATATTTTCTAATAAATACGATCGCTCTCCCCAATAAGATAAAGAGCGATACCATCGGTCAACACCCTAAATAGCATTAATCACCGTATTTCCTACCGCGCCATTCTTTGGGAGTGTGAAATGCAGATAAAAAGATGCGTAGCACCGCTAAAGGGTCTGCTAAAGGGGAAAGCCAGAATAACCAGCCACCGTTGGCATCTTTACGATCATAAGAGGGAGCGATCGCTAATAATAAAGCAAAACGAATCACCACCAAAAATATATTCAATCCTAACAACAACATCGCCGGCAATGAAAGCACCAAACTAGGAAGCAACAAATAACCCAATAAAATCAAAAGAGGTAAACCCTGCACCGCAGACAATAACCATAAATCCCCCCAAATCTGAGCAGGAGAAGCAGCATCCTTCAAATCTAAGCTGCGTCCCCATTCATTCCAAGTTTCTAACGCCCCTTCATACATTCTCACCCTTAGCACCTTAGCACCATCTAAAAAGCCCACCTTAAAGCCTTGAGAGGCAATATTCCGCGCCAAAGTCACATCATCACAAAAAGAACCTTTAGCACTGCTATAGCCATCCACAGCCCTTAATACAGACCGACGACATAAAAAACACTGACCATTAGCCATGACCCGTTCCGGTTGTTCAGTATAAATACCAGTAGGATCAAATCTATACAGTAACGTCATCAACAAAGCCGGTTGTAACCAGCATTCTCCCGGATATTTGAGAATAAACTGCGGTGATAAAGATACTAAATCATAACCTTGAGCGATCGCAGTTTTCACCAAACTCGCCACCAAACCAGGATGGGGTTGAATATCTGCATCCATGCCCAAAAACCATTCACTCCCCTCAGATGTGAATAAAAAGCCATTATGCAACGCCCAAGGACGACCAACCCAGCCAGGGGGTAAAGGGTCATCTGTGATCACCCGAAAGCGGGGGTCTGTTATTTGTGCGGTTTTCACCAAGTCGGGAGTACCATCTTGTGAGCGACTATCAACCACAATAATTTCCCGAACTTCGTAACTTTGGCGACTCAAACCAGCCAACAGTGGACTAATCCGTAATGCCTCATTTAGTGTCGGTACAACCACACTCACAGTTCCCAAAAGTTCTGGTGTGGGTTGTTGTGGTTCGAGGGCTGGATAACGTCCTGGACCTTTGAGCAACCGGGAAAGCAAAATGGCTGTTGCAGGTACTTGGATAAGTAGCAATAGGAGCGGAATAATATTTAACAATTTTAACCCTGACTTTTTTGTATAAACTAGCTAGTTTAGATTTTCGCGCAATTTAGGCAAATTAACTTAACAGTGAGGCCAAAATTGACGCAATACTTTACGAGAAATAATGTGCTTGACACTCCCCGGTCTAAGAGGATGTTTTAAAAGTTTTTAATGTGTAAACAGACCCCTCTCCAAACCTCTCCCCTGGTCGGGGAGAGGCTTTAAAACCGCCATTCCCTACAAGGGAAGAGGGGTTAGGTTTTTGGAGATTATGGGTTTCATATAATACTTTTCAAACAACCTCTTAGCTTGCTTTTTGTGTAATTGGGAAAGAGGTAATTGGCAGAATTTCTTCTCCTCTTCCCTCTTCCCTCTTCCCTATTTGAAAGCAACTTTCACATTAGCAACAGCAACTTCTTTAGTAGCTGCTTCAATATTCACCGTTGCAGGTGTACTAGAACCTTTAGACCACAGCAGCACAGCCGGAGCTACACCCAGTGCCACACCTAGCAGTACAGGAATAGGAAACCCAGCGGCTAAACTCATGACTGTGGCAAAACCAAAGTTACCCAAATAAACTAATAAAGGTACATTTAGTTGGTAATGGTCTAACTTAACCGGGTTTTTGCTCCATAACAAAGCCGCTACAGTCATAAATAACGAACCAGTACCCATCCAACCCGCAAAGTTTTGATAAGGCATTCCAAAGAAAGCCCCCGGTTGGTGCCAATACCAGAAGGGAAGGGAAGTTTGACTCATGGCTGGGTCAAGCACAAAATCCCAAGAAGTGAGCAGTAAAGCCCCTAAACCAATAGCTCCCACGTGACGGAACAAGCTGGGTTTTTTATCTACTTCTAAACCCGCACGAGCCAACACATAAGAAACTAATCCCACATAAAACCAGGAAAGGGGAATTGTAAAAGGGACCAACCCGGAAATTTTATAACCCAGACCGCTCAAATAGCTATAGTAGCCAAAGGGAAAGCCTGTGCTAGTTCCTAGTAATTCGCTAGTTAGGGAAATTGATAAAGATGGGATTAAAAATCCTAAAGCGCGTGCTAAACCTAAAGTTCGGTAAGCATAAAGGAACACTCCCAGCGCCCCCAAAATCATATATACCACACCACCACCCGCCATACTCCACTGCATGACGCTCTCTCCGACTTCTGATAAGCTAACAATTAGTTCAGCATTGGGAATAACAATCAATATCCCCACCAGTCCAAATACCATAGAAACGATATGACCAATTAGGCATACGCGCTCGACGATAACAAGTTGTCTCATGATCAATCCTTAATGATATGCCAGATGGCTATTCAACTGCTAACAGTTTACAAATATTTATGAACATATTTAACTAAATGTTGATCTTTATTCTCTTAAATTGGGAATTAGGGATGGAATTCAACATTTAGAAACCTGATGAGTTCAGTAAATCTGTGAAATAATCAATGAAACCGATACTGATTACATCAGTATAGAACGATTTGTAACTGAGTAAGGTACAGAACTTTTACATTTATCAACTGCTTAAAGCCCGTTTTATTCCTGACTCCTGCTATATGTCAATTTTGAAAAAGATACCTTGGTTTTCCTTAACACTTATATTACTGAGTTACAGTACATTGGGCTGGTTGATATTTGAAGAAAAGGCCCCGTGGTATGTACGGCTGATAACTGCGGTAACTATCCTGCTGTCCCTGATATTGCTCACTAACCCTTGGCTAAAACTAGATGATTATTCTCATATTTTCTTCAAGTCAAACGCTAGGACTTTTCTTGTGGCTATCTTAGCAGCTTTCCTATTTTTTCTAATGATTGCCTGGTTTCGGGTATTTCTTGATACTTTACTAATTTTGTCAGCGACCATCCTAGCCAAAATAGACTTTCAAACAGTTGGTTTAAAACCAGCACTAGCTTTTGGCTGTATATCTTTTTGCTCACTGTTAGGACTAGGAATAGGCGCACTTATCAATCACTACATTTAAAATTAGTCACTGGTCATTAATTAATTAATAACGAATGACCAATGACTAATAACGAATTAACCAGCTACAGCTTCTACGAGTTCTGCGGCTACTGCATAAACGCTAACTTTCTTCTGGCTTTTACCTCTTCTTTCAAAGGTAACTACACCGTCAATTAAAGCAAATAAAGTATCATCACTACCAATACCAACGTTGTTACCAGGATGAACCTTAGTACCACGTTGACGGACTAGAATATTACCTGCGCGTACAGTTTGTCCACCATAACGTTTTACACCTAGTCGTTGAGCATTCGAGTCACGACCGTTCCGCGTACTACCAGTTCCCTTCTTATGAGCCATGATTCCCTCTTTTCTATTTACTTTATTTATCCCAGGTTGCTAGTTATCCAGTTTAGGCTGGGAAAAAAGTAATTGGTAATTGGTAATTACTCTCTATCACCTTTTCCCCCTTGCCTAACTAGCAACTTAAACCTTTCTTTATGATTCTTCGGATGATTCGTCAGCGGTTTCTTCCACAAAGTCAGTATCAAGAACAGGAAGTTCAGGACTCGTTGGCGCTTCTTCGTAAGCTAAAACTTCGCCGTTGAGATTGATAGAATTAATCAAAAATCTGGTAATTTCCTGGCGATGTCCCCGTTTTTTGCGGGTTTTCTTTTTAGGTTTCATCTTATACACCAGGACTTTGCGACCTCTAAAGTGTCGCATAATTGTCCCTTCCACGGTTGCACCTTCTACTAAAGGTTGTCCAATGGAAACTGCGCCTTCGTGATGTACAAGTAATACTGCGTTGATGGTAACTTTTTCATCTGGTTCAGCGGTTAGTAGTTCAATGTCGTAAAAGCGACCTGCTTCTACTTTCATTTGTTTACCGCCAGTTTCAATAATCGCGTAAGTCATTAAATCGTCCTTGAGGTTGCCGTACAGGTAGCTGGCTATAATCTCCTGTAGAGACGCTATTATTTATAGCTTTGCCAGCTTTTGCAGTATGTCTACCTGATCCGAGCAGGAATTAGACAGACAATCTACTATATTACCTGATTGATGGTTAATCAGTCAACCTTTGAGAAAATATAATTTTATTTCTCGCTGATTTCCGAAAAGATAATTCTGGTGTTTGTAGTTAACCATGACACAGACGGAAAATTTTTTAACTAATCTGAGCAATTTAAATAGGGTTGCTCAGATTTTTTTACTATTCACTTTCAGATTTTTCATAAATAATTTAAGAAAATTGTAGGTTGGGTAGAGGGAAGTGAAACCCAACAAAATCGGGAGAATTTTAGAAAAATGTGATAATTGTTACGAATTATCAATTATAATTTAGTTAATGCTGAAAATGAAAATTTAATTTTTATTAGATAAAGATGAAAAGAATTGAAGTTGAACAAAGAACTATTTTTGTGGGTTTAGCTGGTAGTCATGGTTATGGTTTAAATCGTCCAGAATCAGATTATGATTATCGTGGTGTATTTATTGCTCCTAAACGCTATTATTTGGGATTTGATAGTATTGAACAAAAGGATTCTGGTTGGGATGAACCGGGGATATTTCCGTTTATAGATGGTAATGAAGATACGGTTATTTATGAATTAAGAAAGGTTATTCATTTATTAGCTGGTGCAAATCCCAATGTTTTAGAATTGCTGTGGTTAAATAATTATCCTTTTTTAACAAATGTCGGACAACATTTAATTAATCACCGTCATTTATTTTTGAGTAAAAAGGTAAAGCATACTTATTCTGGTTATGCTTTTGCTCAAATTAAGAAGATGGAAACTCATCGTAAATGGTTGTTAAATCCACCTACGAAGAAACCTCTTCCTGCCGATTTTGATATTATGGATGAAGTTCCGTTAAGCAAAGATGAGTTAAATGCTTTTTTGGAATATCTTTATCTTTTGATTAGGGGGAAAATTGAGTTTTTGGAAGAATCAGAACAGTTATATAAGTTGCTGACTGGGGATATTGATTTTAAAGGTGTTTTGAAACAGTACACTTTAGCAGATGAAACTTTAGCATATACCCAAAATTTAACTCATAGCCGTAAAGATTTTATCCGGCTTTTGCAAAAAAGTCAAAGTTATCAAATTGCTTTAAGAGAATGGAAGGCTTATATATCTTGGCAAGAAAATAGAAATCCTGCTAGAGCCGAAATGGAAAAAAAATCAGGTTATGATTTAAAACATGGAATGCACTGTATTCGATTACTACGCAGTGGCTTGGAAATTTTGCAGCGGGGAGAAGTAACTGTAGATAGAAATTTAGCTGGTGATATTGATGATTTAAAGGCTATTTTGCGAGGTGATTATAGTTATGAGCAATTAATGAAAATGGCGGAAGATTTGGTTGCTCAAATGGATGCTTTTTATGAGCAATCTAGTTTATCACATCGTCCTGACTTGGAGCAAATCAATGATTTGTGCATGGAGTTGGTGGAAATGCAAGGTTGGTAAGAAAATCTGGAAATTGGAAAGATGCCTGGGGTACGCTTCGTGGACGTGGCTAAATAAACAAAATTCAACTGCCTAAACTTGCTAGTGATATTTATGCTGTGGGCATGATTGGTATTCAAGCCGTAACTGGATTAGTGCCAGGACTATTTCAGGAAGACTCGAATACTGGGGAAATTATCTGGGGTATAATTCGTTATTACTTGAAAGATTATCAAGGTGCGATCGCTTTATATAATGAATTAATTAATCTTGATCCTCATGATGCCAGAACCTACCAAAACAGGGAGGGAATGAAAAATGGTTAAAAATAGCGCAAGATAGAATTAGAGAATTACAAAAATAGTGAAAGTATCTATAGGAATAATATTTGAATCCTGAAATTATTTGCGTAGTTAGGTAAGATGCAAAAGGCATGAGGTAAAAGGATTCTAGCCGATTCAGGTGTACCGAGTGTTTTTCAAAAATCAAATATGAGTCCTATATTCCATATCCCCTGCTTATGCAATGTAATTATAATTAAAATGTATCAACTAAACAAATATTAAAAAACAAGTTCAATTAAGATGCCAAAATTAAATATTGGAAAAAAAATAAAACAACAAATGAGTAAAAGGGGTTGGACAGAAGAAATGCTTGAATTAGTTTACTTAAATCCTGGTAAAACGGAAAAAACAAGAGATAAAAGGTATAATATAGATGGTACAAGAAAAGATGATCCTGCTACTGTATATTACAGGAGTGATGGTGCATACATTGTCTGTAATGACATCACAGGTGATGTAGTTCAGGTAAGTGATATTAATGATCCTAACTGGATTGAAAAACAATACTAAATTAAATGTTGATTAATAAATATCAGGAATATTTTCACTAATAAGTAAATTCAGGAGTACAAACATGAAATTAATTGATAAATATCAAAAAACAGGATTTATTAAAGCTGGAGAATTGCTATTAACTCCTGCTAATGCACTGGAATTTATTAACGAAATTGCCGAAAGAAATATTTCCGTTTTAGGTGTAGATTTATGGTATTATATCAATGATCAAATATCCGAAGATCCTGGATCATTAGATTTAAGTGAAATTGATGATCCTCAACAAAGTGTATCTATAGCTAAACAATTTATTACCCATAATTTACCAAAAGGAACAGCTTTTGTTTCTTTGGTTTTGAGTGATTAAAATTAAAAGAATGCATTAGATAATTTAGAAGATTACTAAGTAGGTTGGCGTTAAAAATTGTCGTTGGGGCAAGGGAACAGGGAACTCTTAACTGGGAACAGGAAGAGAGTTTTGGGCGATTTTACTTTTCTTCACATACCTTTAAATTTTTCAGTTCACCTACTTAGCAAAGAAATTAACCGACATCAAAAAACCTCTATAATCGCCATTAAATAGAGGTTTACAAGCTAAACGGCTCATTTCCAGATTGGGCTTGGTTGTATTTTATGATATTACAAAAAGTTTACCCGCCAGGTAATTAATTGAGGTTATTAACTGGCTTTTGACCGGTGGCGACTGCTGTTTTGGGAATTTCAATGACTGGGTTATTTAAAGCCACCATTAAAGGCGAATCTGTGGCTGTTGGTGTTAATTCTGTTGGTTGTGTTGTGGCTATTTCTACCATTCTGGAATTACCTGGGAATAAACCAGATATTGTTCCCAGAATACAAGCCGCAGCGGCTGCACCACCTAACATCCAGTTCAAGCGATAACGGCGATTAACACGCGTTAAAACTTGGTTAATCGTTACCTCTGATGACTGAGCAGTTGCGGGAACAGGGATGTCATGTAAACCCTTTCTAAGATTTAACAGTCTCTTATACAAGCACTTAATAGAAGTATCAGTTGAAAGCCACTCTTCAACTTGTCTGCGTTCAGTAGCTGTGACTTCGCCATCCAGGTAAGCACTTAATAACTCGAAACAATCGCGCTTCTCCATATTTATAGTACCTGTTGATTCATTTTTGCTTCTCAATGGCAGAAAATATATATTTTCGTTGACAGTCCTTAATATTTCTTAAAATCTGCCATAAAATTGAGGAAACATGATGTAGATTATGTATCTAGATAGGTTTGCAATTGAGTTTGTAATCTTGATCTGGCTCTGGCTATTCTAGATTTCACCGTTCCCAGGGAAACTCCGGTAATTTCGGCGATTTCTTCATAGGCCAGTCCTTCAATTTCTCTCAAAACAATTGTAGTCCGAAAAACCTCTGGTAAATCAGCGATCGCTTCTCGCAACTGTTCATAAAATTCTCTGGTCGTCATTTCCTCATCCGGACTTGGGGTATCACCGGCAATTTCCCAATCCATTTCCCCGTCGGCTAACAATCGCGGAGCATCTAGGGAGAGAGGACTGGCTACCCGTTTGCGTTTACGTAATTCATCATAAAACAAATTAGTGGCAATCCGACTTAACCAACCTCGGAACTTGGCAGGTTCTTGTAGTCGGTTAATATTTCGGTAGACACGAATCCAAACTTCCTGGGCTAAATCGGCTCTGTCAGACCAATCGGGCGCTAAATGATATAAAACTCGATCAACTTGAGTCTGATAGCGGCGCAATAGTTCTGAAAAGGCAGCACGGTCTGGACGCAATCCGACTTGACAGCGTAAAATAAGGTCGTGGTTTGAGAGTTTGTCAACTTGCACCGATGCTGCTGGGTAGGTGGCATCAACTGTTGACCAAGATACACTAATGGATTGACTCATGGATCGGTCTAGCTTTAAATCACTCCTTCCTATTAGACTTGATCATTGGTCAAAAGTTCCTCAGTAAGGTGACGGATTTATAATCGGAACACGGAAATAAATATAGAAAGGAGTTTTCAGGGTTTTATTGATCATAAGACTAGGGATGGGAAAGGCAAGTAACTAGTACCGCAGGGTGGAAGTCAAAAGTCAAAAGTCAAAAGTCAAAACTAATATACAGTAGGCTTTTTGGCGATTGAATATGGTTGCTTTATTTACGCCGTGATGTACTAGTAGTCTGTCAAATTTATTTTGACGGGTTTTTGGTAGTGCGGGCATACTATGGCTAACGCCACGCTGCGCTATCGACAAGCTCAGTACAAGTCTTGCCCGCGTGAGCGAGACG
>NZ_JAQMTJ010000277.1:0-7566 GCF_028330815.1 Dolichospermum lemmermannii CS-548 | reverse complement strand
ATAATTTATCTTCCAAATGCTTCGCCCCTACTAACAACTAACTACTGTACGGGCGAAGCATTTGGATAACTATTTTTGGCAATGACCGATAATTTATCTTCCAAATGCTTCGCCCCTACTGACCAATCCCAATCGCTTGACAGATGGATGTTAAGCCGTTTTCTTCTAGTTTGGTTAATAAACCGACGAGGATGCGGCGTACCATTATTGGTCCTTCATAGATCCAGCCTGTATAAGTTTGAATAAGACAAGCTCCGGCTGTGATTTTTTCCCAAGCATCCTCAGCAGTAAATATGCCACCTACGCCAATGATAGGCATCTGCCCTTGGGTTTGTTGGTAAATGAAGCGAATTACTTCTGTGGAGCGATCTCTCACTGGTTTTCCGCTAATTCCTCCCGCTTCCTCTTGGGGGGATTTACCAGTTTTTTCAATAATTTGGGTTTTGAGTCCTTCCCGGCTAATCGTGGTGTTGGTGGCGATTAAACCAGCAATTCGGTAGGTTTTAACCAGAGCAATAATGTCAGATATTGCTTCCCATTCTAAATCGGGGGCTATCTTCACAAATATGGGTTTCTGTGCAGTGTTTTCCTGCTGTAGCATATCTAAGATTTGACTGAGCATGATAGCATCCTGGAGCGATCGCAATCCCGGTGTATTGGGAGAGGAAACATTAACTACAAAATAATCACCCAAATCCTTCAGTAATCGAAAACTCTCTAGATAATCCTGCGCTGCTAGTTCCAAGGATGTTATCTTAGACTTACCTAAGTTTATTCCTATCGGTATTGGGATTGGGTAAATTAAATGTTGTTTTGCCTCTGTTAATCTTGCGGCCATTGCGACAGCACCAGCATTATTAAAACCCATCCGGTTAAGTGCCGCTTGATCTAAAGGCAAACGAAATAAACGGGGAGGAGGATTTCCTGGTTGTGGATGATAAGTAACAGTACCCAATTCAGCAAAACCAAACCCAAAATTATGCCAAATATTAGCAGCAATACCGTCTTTATCAAATCCAGCCGCTAACCCCAAAGGATTGGGAAATTTCATTCCCAGTATGGTTTGTTCTAATCGCGGATCATTTAGACACAGATATTGCTGAAATAGGCTATTTAACCATTTAGTAGAAGGATAATAACTGGCTTTCGACAGCCAATTTAGACTACCGATGGTTTGTTTGTGCAACCACTCCGGTTCGGTTTTTACCAGAGTAAATAGAACATGACTAACTAATGCTTTATAAATATCCAATTTAGGGTAACATCTATCAATTATTAATAGATACCAAAGCTAAAATCCATTAGGAATGTATACCAGGCATCTTCATATATATTACTATAACTTATAATTGGCAGCAAAAAAAATTAAAGATGCTAAACAACAAATTATATCTTTGGGGCAACTTATCCAAAATTTGAGAGAAGATGATAGACTTTATTCACTAATTAAAACTACTATTGCTTATCTTCAAGAATGGTTTTAACTTTGTATTGATTATGATGGGGCGTGTTCGTTCTAAATCTGATTTACCAGAAAAAATCTGTGTAGTCTGTCAACGTCCATTTGCTTGGCGGAAAAAATGGCAAGATTGCTGGGATGAAGTGAAATATTGCTCAGAACGTTGTCGTCGTCGTCGTTCTCACGCAAAAAATTAACAACTGACAACTGTACGGGCGAAGCATTTGGAGAACTATTTTTGGCAATGACCGATAATTTATCTTCCAAATGCTTCGCCACTACTGACAACTGACTACTGTACGGGCGAAGCATTTGGAGAACTATTTTTGGCAATGACCGATAATTTATCTTCCAAATGCTTCGCCCCTACTGACAAAATAAATGACAAAATAAATGACATTACAAATACAACCTAAATTAATTATTCATGGTGGTGCTGGTAGTTCTCTCCAAGGTAAGGGAGGATTAATCGCAGTCCGCAATTCTCTTTCTCAGATTGTTGCGGAAGTCTATGCTCTTTTGCTGACGGGTGCAAGTGCGACTGAGGCTGTAGTTCGGGGTTGTCAGATGTTGGAAGATGAACCCCGGTTTAATGCTGGTACTGGTTCTGTACTGCAATCTGATGGACAAATCCGCATGAGTGCTTCCATTATGGATGGAACGACTGGCAGGTTCAGTGGTGTAATTAATGTGTCACGGGTGAAGAATCCGATTGAAATGGCGCTGTTTTTACAAGATGCTGATGATCGGGTTTTATCCGATTATGGTGCGGCTGAGTTGGCGCGGGAGTTACAACTGCCTATTTATAATGGTTTAACTGATTTGCGCTTGAAAGAGTGGACTCTAGAACGCCAGGATAACTTTAAAAGAACCATGGCTGGGGTAGTAGCAGAACCAGAAATGGCGGAAAGTGCTGGTAGGGGGACTATTGGTGTTGTGGCTTTAGATGGCTATGGTAAATTAGCTGCTGGTACTTCCACAGGTGGTAAAGGCTTTGAACGCATTGGGCGAGTCAGTGATTCGGCGATGCCAGCGGGTAATTATGCAACTAGTCATGCAGCAGTTAGTTGTACGGGCATTGGGGAAGATATTATTGATGAGTGTTTAGCCGCTAAGGTTGTGGTGCGTGTTACTGATGGAATGTCACTACAGGAGGCTATGCAGCGATCATTTACGGAAGCTAAGAGGAATAATCGGGATTTTGGAGCGATCGCTCTTGATGCCACTGGTGCGATATCCTATGGTAAAACCTGTGAAGTATTACTAGCTGCTTACCATAATGGAGAAAGCATTGGTGATACTTTGGAATGGAATGATCAAGAACTAATTGGTCAGTAGTCAGTAGGGGCGAAGCATTTGGAAGATAAATTATCGGTCATTGCCAAAAATAGTTCTCTAAATGCTTCGCCCGTACAGTTGTCAGTAGTCAGTAGGGGCGAAGCATTTGGAAGATAAATTATCGGTCATTGCCAAAAATAGTTCTCCAAATGCTTCGCCCGTACAGTTGTCAGTTGTCAGTGGGAAGAGTAAAGATAAATATTTTCCTTATTTTCCCATTTATTCTTTTTTGCGCTTTTGTGGTAAAAAAATGAATCTCCCAGTAACACAATCTTGGCAAGATGTTCGCGCAGCATTAAAGGCGATTTGGGGATATGACGATTTTCGTCCCCCCCAAAAAGAAATTGTTAACTGTTTAATATCACAAAAAGATTCACTAATTATTATGCCCACAGGTGGGGGGAAGTCAATTTGTTTTCAACTTCCTGCCCTACTACAAACAGGATTAACTTTAATAGTTTCTCCTTTGGTGGCATTAATGGAAAACCAAGTTGAGGAATTACGGCAACTATCACAAAAAGCAGCACTTTTACACAGTGAATTAACTCCATCTCAACGCCAGGCAACTTTGCAAGCTTTAGAAAAACAGCAATTAAGATTATTATATTTATCACCAGAAACCTTACTTAGTCCAGCAGTGTGGCAAAAGTTGTGTAATCCTCAACTGCAAATTAATGGTTTAATTCTGGATGAAGCCCATTGTTTAGTGCAGTGGGGTGATAGTTTTCGTCCAGCTTATCGGCGTTTAGGGGCTGTGCGTGAAGCGTTACTAAAATCAAAACCACCGGGAACAAAAATTAGTATAGCAGCTTTTACGGCAACGGCTGATCCTTTAGCCCAAAAGATCATTTCTACAGTTTTAAAATTAGACAAACCTGAGATTTTTCGGATTAATCCCTATCGGGAAAATTTAAATCCTATTGTCCGAATTGCTTGGACTCCTAAAGGGAGAAAACAACAATTATTAAAATTTATTCAAAAACGACCAAATCAAGTTGGTTTAATTTATGTACGGACTCGAAGAGATAGTGAAAATTTAACGGAATGGTTAACAGAAAATGGCTTTCATACTGCTAGTTATCATGCAGGATTAAGTCCAACAGAACGCCGGAATATTGAAGCTAGTTGGTTAGGTGGAAAAATCCTTTTTGTGGTGTGTAATCGTGCTTTTGGCATGGGGATAAACAAGTCAGATGTCCGCTGGGTTGTCCATTTTCATGCGCCACATTTATTATCTGAATATGTGCAAGAAATAGGCAGGGCGGGAAGAGATGGAAAACCCGCTGATGTTTTAACTTTAGTAAGTGAACCAACGGGATTTTTAGATGCTGAAGATAAGCAAAGACAGAATTTTTTTGCAGAACAAATGAAATTGCAACAACAAAAAGCCCAACAATTAGCGAAACAATTACCAACCCAAGGAGAAATAAATACTGTAATTAAAGAATTTCCCAATAGTGCTGTGGCACTTTCTCTTCTGCATAGTAATGGACAATTGGAATGGCTTGATCCTTTTCACTATTCTATGTCTTTGCCGTCAGGAAAACCAGCAAAAACACAATTACAAGCTGCTAAACAAATGAGTGAATATCTTACTACTAAAAAATGTCGTTGGCAGTTTTTATTAAATGCTTTTGGGTTTGAAACAACGACTAATTGGCGTTGTGGACATTGTGATAATTGTGGAAATTAATAAACACAATCTGGAAAGATAATTATTACGATATTCCTAGATTATATGCCTAATTTTTTAAATAAAATATTATTTCTTTGTTTTGCATCTTTAACAAGTTTGTTAAATGATAATATTTCAATATAGGTTTTTAATCCAGGGTTAAAACCAAAAAAACCTTGAAGGTCTGGTGTTGGAGTCAGAGAAGAATTAACAGCAAAAGTTTGTATTTCTTCTGTTAAATCACAAATAATATAGGCATAGAAAGGTGTATCTTCACGAAGAGATATTAATCTACCATCTTTATTCTTGTGTTTGCCTGATCTAACCTGGCGTATATAAGAATAAACTTGAGCAATAGGATTTTCTGATGCAGAATATCCCTCTCTCATTGGGCGTTTAAATTCTATTACTACGACGGAAGAATAAGGCTGTTCTTCATCTGGTACAAAAGCAATAGGATGGTTGAAAACTAAAAGGTCTGGTCTATCATTACTTTCTGAATCTAAACTTTCTAGTCTTTTTAAGGATTGATCAGAGGAAAGATATTCATGATAAGACAATCTTTCATCTATTATCCAGAGATTTTGTTTCTCAAAAACATTAATTTCATCAGAAGATGTTCTCATTGGAAAAATTATTTCATGTATATCTTTTTCAAGACTATATCTTCCATCTGAATCAAGAATTAGATTTTTTTCAAACAGACTGATTATGATTTTTCTATGAATAACATATTTTGCTAACTTAGACATCCCTAGATCATTATACTGTTCAAGAAAATTATAATATTCTTTGCTATACTCAGGAAATCTCTCAAAGTGTTCTAGGGGAGTTTTCAATATTCTTACTCCCGTTTCTTTCAGGGATAGTTCATAGCTCGACATTATTTTATGAAGTTCTATTTCTAGTTTTTCTGGAGGAAGTCCAGGTTTTATAGACTCTAATTTATCTGTAGCATATTTTAGTAACGGACGATATTCTACAGCTTCTTCTATAATGTATTTTTGTATTTCTTTCTGTTTCTCTTCCTGTAATCCTTGTAAAAATGGAGAAAGATTATTAGATATTACAGAAATTAATTCATTTTGTATTTCTTTATAAGAAATAAGTCCAATATCTTCTGTAAAACCCTCATGATTATGAATTAGGTTAAAATTAGTTCTTTCTTGATTAACATATTGATCTAAACAGTCACTAGAAACAAAAGCCAGATAGGTAAAAGGCCTTCCTTCTCTGTCACGAATTTTTCTTTTTTCAATTAAATTAGGGATATAGTTGTGTAAATTTTCAGAAATAACGGTTCTATGATTAGCGCAATAAAAAAGTTTATGGCTTGAATCGGATGAGTTGTAATATTTAATTCCTTTAAGATTAAAAGTATATTCTTTTATTTTAATTACATCATTATCCGAGAATGATTCTAAATTTTCATTAAAGTATGTATTAATGTTGAATTCTTTTTTTCCATCAACTACTCTAATTTTGGGTGGTGTTTCTAAAATAAAGTATGAAATACAGTGTTCTAGAATTTGCTTGCCTATAGTTTCACATTTTTGAGGGCATTTTACTTTATATGGATTTAAGAAATTTTTAAGTTCAACTTTTGTATAAAATTCTTGTTTATTATTTAATTCTATTTTCTGGTTAGAATTTTCTTGAACTCCTTTGCAAAAAAGGCTAAATTCTATATTACGTTTGTAAAAATTATTTTCTTCTTCAAAAACACTTTCAATCAGTATTTCTGTAAAAGCTTTAAGCCATAAAAATCTACCAACTCCTTTTGAGCCTCTGCTTTTTTTATATGTACTGTCTGAAGTACAAAAAGACGTATAGTTAATATAATTAAATCCTACTCCGTTATCTAAAACAACAAAACCTTGTATTGGAGATAAATTTCCATCTTCTATGAGTTCTGTTTGATTACCTTCCCTTAAAAGAATAATGTCAATATATCCATTATTGATTTTTGAATCCTCAATAGAATGAATTGAATTTACTACACACTCAAACAATGGCAATAAACATTTATTCTCAGCTAAAGGAGTGTTGTTAATTCTACCTTCTAAACTTATGTCCATGACTTAATGGGTTTAGTTATTTACGTATCTGTTACATTCTACTATACTATATACAAATTTATTTATGTGTTTAGATATTTAAATTAACTTAGCATTTCTTTTTAAATTCTCATTTTCGATCTAGCTTACCATACATTTACTTCAACAGTAAGTGCCTAAATATTATACAAAAACACACTACAATATATTAATGCTTTTCGTAATGCGGATAAATTTGTCTGGATGATTAATTTGTACAGTCTGTAGGTCTTAGCAAGATTAAAAATTAAAAAAAGAAGAGTGAAGAATCTAACTCTTGAATTTTTAATTTTTAATTCTCAATTTTTAATTCTTAGCTGCTTCTGCTTGGCTACAATATTTATTTAATTGAACGCCTAAAGCATCTGATTCCTTACCAGCAGTTTTAGCTGCGGTTGTCAGTGCGGAATCAATTTCTCTTCTAGCTTTTTCAACTTTTACTCTACCATCTGATGATGCTTCTGCTTTCTTAGTATCTGCAAGAGCTTGAGAAGCCTTGGCTATGGCTTCACTAAGATGATCAAAGATTTTGATAAAACTGGTTTCAAATTCTTGCAGTTTGGGGTCTTTTAAATTTAATTCCTGAATGGATTTGGTGACATTTTTCAAGTCTTTGGATAATTGCAAGCTAGTTGATGCTTGCTGACCTTTTTTAATATCAATCAGTGATGTACCCTGATTGACAACTGTAACTAATCGCTGACATTGGGAGGTTTTAGTCTCACTGCAACTAGTAATTAACAAAGCAATGCTCAGGCTAACAGGAGCAATAACTGGATAACGGGAAAACAACATTAACATCCCAAGAGCAATAAAATTCCCTAAATATTAAGCCAATTGACACTCTCAGGGAAGACAGCCACTGAGATTCTACTGACAGAATTAAATTAAGAGTTTAGCTCAATCTAATCTCGCTGCGACCGTCAAACGCCGCCTAAACGCTCAAAACAACTGCCAATCAAGGTGTCGAAATTGCGCTTACTTTTATGGTTTTCAGT
>NZ_JAQMTJ010000276.1:0-5267 GCF_028330815.1 Dolichospermum lemmermannii CS-548 | reverse complement strand
GTCTTTAGACGCGGGGAGTGTCAATCTGGAAATCACCTTCAAACGATTATAAAAAAGCATTTCAGTGTTTACAAAAAGGGAGGAGTTAAGAGGCAGGGGGGGCAGGAGGTTATGAGTATCAATTAAAACTTTATTTCTGGGTTTAAAGCTAGTATGTTAATTCTGTGTATTTTGGAGGGATTGTCTAGAAAATTATTGGTGTTACCGTAGTTTACACCGAAAGCATCTTTTCCAGGCACTTCCTCATGAAAATATGCGACACATTTTGTGCGTGAAGTCTTATGGGATAAGGGATTCAGAATTAACACACTAGGTGGAAGGTCTTCACTCTCATAAATATACAAATAATTTGGGATAATTTATTTCTTGGAACGCCCTAAAGTGATTTTACAGCAGCACACATATTGCGATCGCTTGGTTGCAACTTTTAAACAGGAAATTGGTTGAGTGAAATACAATAACTCCACCCCCAACCCCCTCCCCGCAAGTGAGGAGGGGGTTTATGAATGTATCTCATGCAAGTGCATACCGCTATATTCCCTAATTAAGTCCATTACCGTTACCGTTACCGTTACCTTTGCCATTACCGTTACCATTGCCTTTACCATGATTTTCTTGTACTGAATCGGAAATCAATTCCTGAAACATTTCTGTTGAGTTAGCAGGATCTACAAAGACAATTTTGGCATTATTGCTTTCACCTAATTTTTGACTAGCATCTACATAATCTTGGGCAACAAGATACCTTAAAATATCCTTACTTTCAGGATGATTCCGCAAGGCTTCTGAAATTATTTCTATAGATGTTCTAGTTCCTTCCGCTCGTTTAACTGCCGCTTGTCGTTCCCCTTCTGCGGCTTCTATAGCTGACTTTTTCTTAATTTGTGCGTTTTGTTGAGCTTCCATTGACTTGCGGACACTTTCCGGTGGAGTGATGCTCTGAATATCTAAACGGATAATTTCAATTCCCCAAGCGGCTGTAATTGAATTTAATCCGCCTAATATGCTTCGGTCTACCTCGTCTCTAGACATATTAGTATCCTCTAAAGAATTCTGAGCGATATTTTCCCGGAGGGTAGTTGTGGCTAAGTTAGATAAGGCAGTTTGTAAATCATCAATGGCATAAAAACTTTTCTCAATATCTTTGATGCGCCAGTAAAGAATTGCATCAACTTCTAAGTAAACTCCGTCTTTAGTAATGACATTTTGGGGTTTAATATCTAACAACTGCTCTCTGGTTGTATCCTCCATCACAATCTGATCAAGAATAGGAACGATAAAGCTGATTCCCGGATTAAGTTTGCGATGATACCGCCCCAACCGTTCAACTAAGGCCACATTCCCTTGATTTACCATCTTTGCAGATGCCAAGGCATAACCTACTAGAGCTAAAAATATGATAAAAATTATTGGGTCCATTGAATTATTCTCCTCCTTCAGCTTTGGGCAGAATTGATTATTAGGGTTATAGCTTGCAGTAAATTAAAATGGGTTAAGTGCGTAATTTCCCAATCAGTAACTATAAAATGATAAACCTGCGATCGCATTATAGGCGATCGCTACACCTCTAATCATAAATTAATTGCCGAAAAAAAATAAACTAAGATGTATAATAATTATGTCTTGGGTCTAGATTTTTTGAGTGGAAACCTAGAAAACCAACTTTTGGACTTAACCTAAAATCCAGTGAATAATCTGATAATCCCCAAGATAGTACCTAAAGGACCAGCTACAGTATTAACTCTATCACCAGTTTTGGTTAAACCGTTGCGATCAACCACGACAACATCATTGTTGCGAAGGATCGGATTGGTTTCTTCGTTAATTCCTTTAGCTAAATCCACTTTAACTGGACGTTTACTAACAGTACCATTGGAGTTGAGGCGAATCAACTCTACACTTCCTCTACTAGCTCTACTATCATTGAAACCACCAGCCGCTAATAATGCCTGATTTAAAGAACTATTCGGTTGTAGTTTAACTGCTCCTGGTCTTTTGACTTCACCCACTACACCAACTTCAATAGTCGTTGGTGACAGAGTAGTAGTGGCCAATTGTGTAGCTTCCGCAGTGTTAATATCTGTGGCTGTAGGAATAACAATTGTATCTCCATCCTGCACCACAATGTCTTGATTGATATCACCATTTTGCAGTAATTTCCATAGGTTAATATCTATAGATTGTTCTGTACCAGTGCGGGTAGGACGGCGTAGTTTAATCTTTCGCACATCAGCTAGGGATGTAATTCCCCCTGCTAGTTGTAAACTTCGCATTACAGTGGGTAAACCACCACCAGCAGCAGCACCAGCAGAACCACTAGGTTCTGTATTCCCAGGACTAACAAGATAAGAACCAGGACGATAAACTTGACCAATTACCACCACTGTACGCGGTGAAGTTTGACTGGCAGCAAAGTTAGCTGCAAATAAATTTCGGGCTTCAGCCACATTCAAACTAGTAGCTGTGGGGACAACGATGGTATCTCCATCTCGTAAAGTAATCTCTTGGGATATTCTGCCTGTTTGCGTTAATTCCTTTAAGTCCAAGGAGACTGTCTGCTCTCCAGAACGTCCTACCTTGCGGCGTAATTGTACTTGAGTCACATCTGCTGCCAGTGTTACCCCTTGGGCTATGGTTAATGCAGCTAATACCGTTGGATATTGGACACCGGGGTTATTTCCCGCTCCTCCTTCTAAGCTGAGGGTATAAGCACCTGGTCTTGTTACCTCTCCCGCAACAAACACATTGATGGGACGTGGTGATAATAAGTTGACGGAAATCAGGGGACGTTTGAGAAAGCGAGCATATTTTCTGGCGATTGTATCAGCAGCTTGTTCTGTGGTTAGTCCCGAAACAGGGATACTGCCAATTAAAGGCATATTAATTGAACCACCGGGAGGGACTTGATATTCGCCTGTATATTCTGGTACTTCAAATACATTAACACGGATGCGATCGCCGCCGCCCAATAAATAATCTGTAGCTATGCTGGATGTTGATTTTACTGGCTGTTTTTCAGCTAAACTCACGGATGGTAAAACGATAGTCATTGTTGTTAACAATGCTAAACCCATAGTTGAATGGGTGAGAAATTTACACAAATCTTTATTAAGCATATTTACCTAAGAATTGAAAATGACGATATTTACAGTTATTCGGAAACATTTTAACATCGAGTATACTGAAGAATCGTAGTGACTCAACAATTTTATTTTCTAATAAATCTTTAGTTTTCCGGACATAAATAATTTGTTGCGTAAGGAATTTGATTTTAAATCTTCTTTGAGGTTAGGAAATATTTTCAGTGCTTTTTGCAGGTTAAGTTTCCTAACTTATAACAATTTTCGATCCTATATTAACAACAAATTTATCAACTGATAGTACAGTCATAGCCCTAAATTGATCAGGAAGTATTAACACATAAGTAACTGATTTTTAGAATGATCAAATAATTCGCAAAAATTACTACTTATGGGTGATTCATTCCTCTTATTTTCTAGTTGTTTGTGCTAATTAAGGGGATGATTTCGGATTTGAATTTGATGGATAAAAAACTCTTCTAGAGATTGACGTGACAGATTCATAGTGATAATTTTTCCCCCCATTAATCTCAAACTAGACAGAAAATCATAATAATCTTCTTGGAGTATACCCTGCCAAGAACCATCAGCCCCAAATTCTAAATTACCTATCCATTTTTTCAAGATTTCCCCGTCTCCGCCTTGACCTTTAACATGATAGGTGTTTTGATTCCCTAAAAGTTCACTGAGAGAACCGCAACAGATTAATTCTCCTTGAGCAAGAATAGCCACGCGATCGCAAATTTGTTCCACTTCACTCAATACATGACTATTAAAAAATATGGTTTTACCAGATGCTTTCAAAGCAAGAATAATTTCTCGCATTTGGTAACGCCCCAGAGGATCAAGTCCAGACATAGGTTCATCTAAAAAAACCAAATCCGGATCATTAATTAAAGCTTGTGCCATTCCCACACGCTGAAGCATCCCTTTAGAATAGCGCCGCATTTGCTTTTTGCGAGCATCAGCTTGAGATAACCCCACTAATTCCAACAATTGGGGAATGCGTTGACGTTGTAACTTTTGGGGAATTTGAAATAAACCCGCTGTCAACTGCAAAAATTCCCAACCGCTCAGATATTCATATAAATAGGAATTTTCTGGGAGGTAGCCAATATGCTGCTTGACTTTAGCGTTGCCTATGGGTTTACCTAACAATAAGCCCCGTCCAGATGTAGGGCGAATAATTCCCAGCAACAATTTTAACAGCGTGGTTTTACCCGCACCATTGGGACCCAACAAACCAAAGGTTTCTCCTGGGTATACTTGTAAAGAACAGTTTTTGAGCGATACAACTTTTTGATTGAGCCAAAATCCCGTGCGATAGACCTTTCGCAATTCAGAAGTCAGGACTACGGGTTGTTGATCTAGGGGATTTTGTTGATAATCGGGGTTGTCTACAACAGAATTCATGGCTATGAAACTACCAACTACTGACTATTTAGAGCTAACTACAGATTAACCGATGCTGAGGATTTTTATAACACTCCTTTGGAACTAGGAATTGTTTCTGCCCGCCGGCGATCAATTTCTGCCGCTATTCTCATGGCTCTAGCAAAGGCTTTAAATGTAGCTTCAATAATATGATGGGAATTAATTCCATCCAATTGGCGAATATGTAACGTCATTTGGCTATGATTTACCACAGCCACAAAAAACTCCCTCACTAACTGGGTATCATAAGTTCCCACCCGTTGAGTAGGAATTTCTAAACCATAACTCAGATGCGGTCTACCAGAAAAGTCTAAAGCAACTTGTACCAAAGCTTCATCTAGAGGCGCAAGAAAATTCCCAAACCGGACAATTCCCTTTTTATTCCCCAAAGCTTGAAATAAAGCTTGTCCTAAAGTAATTCCCACATCTTCGTTAGTGTGGTGATCATCAATTTCCCAATCACCTTGAGCTTGAATATCCAAATCAAATAACCCATGGGAGGCAATTTGATGGAGCATATGATCTAAAAAAGGAATACCTGTAGAAACTTTACATATCCCTGTACCATCAAGATTGATAGTAACGTAAATATCTGTTTCCCCAGTAGTGCGGTGAACTGAAGCTATCCGAGAAGTTTGTTTGTTGGTCATTTGTCAGTTGTCAGTTGTTAGTAGGGGCGAAGCATTTGGAAGATAAATTATCGGTCATTGCCAAAAATAGTTCTCCAAATGCTTCGCCCGTACAGTTGTCAGT
>NZ_JAQMTJ010000275.1:0-7535 GCF_028330815.1 Dolichospermum lemmermannii CS-548 | reverse complement strand
TAATAGTAAATACATTTCAAAAAATTAATTTTTTGAGAAATTTTTGGTGTGGGCTTTAATTCTCAATAACCAATACTTATTGACAGAACTGTTACTGTTACGTACTTTTAGACTTTTTATTTACATCGAACTCAGGTCTTTCAGGAATGAATAGTATTTATGAAGCACCACAACTTAAAAGATATAGTCAAGCAGTTTTCAATTTACGACAAATTACTCCTGATTTTATGACAGAATCTTCCCTAAGAAAAGCTGTCAATATTTACAACGATGATTATTACCAGAAACAAACTCAAGGACTATATAGAATTGACTCAGAAAATCTTAACTTTGAACGCATTGACTTTTTAAAAGATCCGAAAATTACTCAAGCTAAACAAATTTTAAATCAACCTTTAGCTTATCAAAAACATTCGAGAAAAGTCGCTAATCCTTTACAAGAAATGACAGTAGGTTTAGAAGACGAGAATCTAGGAATTAGAATACCTATAGAACCAATTACAGCACCTTTAAAACCGCGTCAAACCCATCAAATTAAACATTTAATTAATACTATTCCTCAAAATAAAATTACCGTTCCTATCAGTGAATTAAAAACCTTAGCAATGGAAATGGATGAAAGGGAAAAACAAGCACCTGAAAGAAAACAAGAAAATTGGTCAAAGCGGTTAAATTTTGCTTTAATGACTACTGAAAACGGACAAAATTTAGAAGCAACTGATACCTTGGAATTAACAGGAATTAAACATTTATTAGGATTACCGGGATCAGGAAAAACCACTCTGTTAATGTTAATAGCAACATGGCTAGGTTATAAAGGATATAAAGCCTTATTTTTGTTTCCTTCTATTGAAGTAGCAAGACAATATTATACTCAACTAACTTTTCATAAAGTGAAAACAGGAATGTTAGTAGGAAATAGCGATCAAACTCGTCGTCGTCATGCTGAAAATTTAGCCGAAGCAATTGCTATTTCTGGAGAAAATAGAGGTTTTGGTAACACAATTGAAGGTGCAGAATTATTCAGTTTAAACTGTGTTTTACCTGCATTTACTAAACAAGATACTTCTTTCTGGAAATTTGGAACAGCACCTTGTTCACAGATTTTACAAGGTAGTAATAAAAACGGAAAGATGCAAAAACACTTATGTCCTTTATGGACAATGTGCGGACGAAATCAAGCACCAAGAGATTTAATTAATGCTAATATTTGGGTAAGTCATATTCTCTCCTTAGATACTAAAATTCCTTATCATGCAATAGATGAAGAAATTCACTACTTTGAATTAATCGCTCGTACCTTTGATTTAGTAGTTTTTGATGAAGCTGATTTAATCCAATCTGTATTAGATAGTTATGGCGTTGCTGAATTAAGTATTTCTGGTGCAAAAGATTCAATTCATCGAGTTATTTTAGAATCAATTCATACTCCGTTTGCTCAGGGAGAAAACCATCGTTTATTTGATAGAGACGTAGAACTTTATAGCAGAGATTTATCAGAATTTGGTGATCATAATAATACCTTAATTCACACCGTATCAAATTTATCTAATTCTCGGATTGGTAAAAGATATGAAAATCAATTATTAACAGTTTTCCAAATTATTACTGATTTATTAGATGGATTAGAAAAAAGTTATTCTCCAAGAGATCAATTATCAGCAGAAGAACTAAAAAATATATTCAAAAAAAATGATGCTTTAACTAGCTTTTGGTTAGAAGCAGCCTACAAAGCCTTTTATAATCGTACTGGAAGTGAATCTTTAGAATGGAGTCAGGTTAATATATCAGCTAAAAACTTAGGAATTGAAACAGCCAAACTTAAAGAAGAATGGTTGAAATTGATTAATTATTTTCGTGATTATTTAGCAGAGAATTTACTCAAAAAAAGAGATGAAATTGTTGAAAATATTACTCAACTATTTTTAAACCGTTGTTTTTCTGAAAAGACAACTCCACCTGGTGCAGAAGATGTGATTAAACTACTAATTTGTATTACCTTTATGATTTTAGGTTATCAGAAAATAGTCCCTGGTACAAGAACAATGATAGCAGAAGGTTTAATTCGTGAATCAATTATTACTCCTAATCCTAGCAGCACGTTAAAACGAATTATTACTGAAAATATTTTAGGTTCATTTTCTGGAGTTAAATATAGTTTTTCTCAAGCATCTTCTACCCGTTTAAATGCTCGTAACGTAGAAATTTCCTATAGTACATTTATGGGCGCACCTCGAATGTTAATGCACCGTTTTCATGAGTTATTTAAACCGGAAAATCCCCTAAAAAGTCCTGCGGTTTTAATGACTTCTGCTACTTCTTTTTTAGAAGCTAGTCCAGCTTACCATATTCAAACACAACCTAATTATTTACTTAAACCTGAAAAGAAACAACATTCAAATAATAGTAAATATTCTTTTTTATGGCTTGCAGATAAAGAAAGAGGAGATGAACCTTTACGTTATAGTGGAGCAGGAGAATTAAGAGATCGTAATTTAAAAAAAATGGTAGAAGAGTTAGTTAAAGGTGGTCAAAATTCCCACATTTATAAACAAATACGTCACTTTGATGCTAAAGATAATATTCATCGGAAAGTAGCATTAGTTGTTAATAGTTATGAACAAGCTCGTACTCTTAAAGAATATCTTAATAACCATTATCCAGAAATAGGTAAAAGAACCAAAGCCTTAGTTAAATTCTTAAAGGAAGGAGAAACTAATAATGATTATCTTACAACCGCTCAATGTCCTGTACTTGGTGATGATGAAAATTGTGATATATTAATTTTCCCCATGTTAGCTATTGGGAGAGGAGTTAACATAGTTTATACTCAAGGAAAGAGAAAATTAGATGCTGCTATTGGTTCAATTTATTTTCTCACTCGTCCCCATCCTACCATGGATGATTTACAACTTTTATATAGTTTAGCAGGAGAAGCAAGTCAAAATTTTGATAATCAGATATTTACCGAAAATCATGATTTAGATAGTTTAGTACAAGCCTGGAAAACAGCTAAGAAAGAACTACATAAAAAAGTTCATCGTTTATTAAGAGAACCGCTCATAGCTTCTCGTTTAAGTCCACGTTTATTTAAAGCTTTTACAGCCAATCAAATGATTAATATTTTACAAACAATTGGTCGAGGAATGCGTAATGGTTGCGCTGTTCAAGTATTTTTTGTTGATGCTGCTTGGACTTCTAATTCTGCTCAAGAAAAAACTGAATCAGGACGGAATAGTATGTTAGTACGAATGCGAATTATTTTAGAAGAATGTGTCAATCATCCTGATACAATTAAAAGAGAAATTTATCAAGAACTCTATGGAGCTTTTTTGCAACCATTACAAAGAGTTGAAGGAGTTATTTACCCTGATGATTTAACTAAAATAGATGATTTTGAAGATGATGATGAGAATTTTGATTCTTCAGAATTGTTAGAACTTTAAGTATACAATTAGTTACGTTGAAAATAAATAATTTTAGGGATAAACCCCAATTCCAAACAAAAGGATAATTTCATGAATACAAAACAGTACATTTCCATCGGACAAAAAACAATTGATTCCCTGTTTCTTGCTTTAACAATTCCTGATAATATTGAACCAGTAACAATTAATAGTTATACTCTCTCTTGGACATTGGAAGCATTAGCTGAATTTGAATTAATCAAAAATTCAATTAGCGACAAAAACCAGAATTTACCTTATGCTTCTCTGAGAGGATTATTGCAAATTCAGTTTGATAATCTTGCTTATTTACATTCTAGTATTCGTCTTAGTTCTAATCAAATCACTAACGAAGAAAAAAATGAACCCTTTGCTTATTTCACTGAAGGTAATTATGATTTTATTGCTAAGAAAATTCGTCCTGTTATGGATGAATGGATAACTAATTATTTACAGCCTTATGTAAATAAAAATAGTTCTGATATTCAATCATTCAATAAATTACAAGATTTATGGCAAGAAAACAATTTAGTTAAAATTAAAGATATTAAATCTCAATTATTACCTTGGAAATGGTCTGGAACAGGTACAACACAAGGAAGTTATGGTTATTCATATAAAGATTTTGTAGAGTTTATTGCTCGTCAAATAGCAGGAAAAGAGATATTTCAAAAATGTGGGACAATGAAACGAGTAATATCTTCCAATCCAGGAGGTGGTCAAGCAGAATTAATGACTATTCCTATTTCAATTAAAGAGAAAGAAGATAAATTTAGTTTAGTCATTAAATTAGAAATTGTCACATTTCCTTCAGTTCATCAACCTGTATTAAGAATTGATGTTTCTAAAAGAAGATGGGTATATAATTTAACAAAAGCTCGTTATGGTTTAGGAAATATCAATGGTTTTATTTTTTCTAAAAATTATCCTGATAGAGCTTTTCAATATCAGCTAAGTTGTGAAGAAAATCAAGATAAAAAATGGATTTGGAATATTGATAACACTTTTGAAATTTTAAGTCAAAAATTGAATATTCCTTTAACAGTAAAATCTGGTGAAGATATTGCTTTAGGTAAAGCATCTACTCAAGAAAATCAAGTCATGTTAACTTTTCGTAATGGCTTACAAAAAAGTTATGATGTTCAAGATGGAGTACCAGAAATTGATAAATTAGAAGCGTATAAAGCTATTAGTAACATTCTTACACCGATTGGTTTTATTCCTTTTCAAGATTATCAACCAGTAAAAGCTTGTCATTCTTCAAATGATAGTGATGAAGGCATGATTAATCATATTACTTTATTAGGAGGAATATTAGAAAGCCTTGATAATAATGATTTTTCAACTTTTACTCCTGAATATTTCTCTAAATTAACCGATGATGAAAAAAATAGTTTACTTAAACAGTAAGTAGGTTGGCGTTAAAAATTGTCGTTATGACAAGGGAACAGGGAACAGGGAACAGGGAACAGGGAACAGGTTTTAGACAACTTTACATACCGTTACATACCTTGAAATTTTTCTGCTCACCTACTTATTTTGATATTACTTTACAAGATATTTATACACAAACAAAAGGGATTGAATATAACAAAGGTAAGAAATTACCATATCAAATTCAAAAATTTCAAGCAATAATTAAAGCTAATAATGAATCTTTAGAAAGATTATATCCCCATGAACCATTGCAATTAATTATTTTTTATGAAGAAAATATCAAAACCGATGTTAATTTTGTGAAAAATATTGCTCAGATTATTTGGGGAAGTAAAATTCATATTCAACTTCAGCGTTTACCTCAAAATGTTCATGGTCCAAAAGAAAGTTTACCTGGTAAGCAACTAAAAGCAAAAGAACGTTCTCAATTAAGAATTGAAGAATGGAAAAAAATTACTCAACAATTAATTGATCTTAATCAGAGAACTTTTTGCTTAATTCTAGCTAAGAAATGGTATAATCAACAACATGATGATCTTGTTAATAAACCTTCAACTCGTCAAGCATTAGCTTCTTTAGGTGGTTCTACTTCACAGTTTCTTTTACCTATAGAAAAAACGCAAAAAGGATTACTTCAATTAGAAGATTACTTTCATAGAGTTCAATCTGCACTTAAGGATTTACTTTCTGCTCATTCTGGACGTATTGATAATATACAGACAAAAGTTAATACTTATCTGAAAAATATTACTCCAGAAAAAAGACCAAAAGAAATTATTGGAGTTACTATTATTCGCAAACAAAGAGGTCGTGTTAGAAGTCAGTTAGAACAAACTTACCTATTAATAGCAATTCGTTTAGATGTAGAAACTGGAATTTGTGAATTATGCTGTGCTTATGACAAAAATAATAATTTAGAAATTAGTCAATGGTATACATTTGCTAATGGGATTGCTTTTGTTTCTCAAATTTCTCCCATTAAAACTGCTAAAGTTCGCCTTGCTGAATTTATTAATAAAATAATTTCTGAATCTGTAAACAACAATAAAAACCCCGTTGTTATGATTGATTCTTCTAATTGCTCTAAACTTTGTGGTTGGTTAGCTGATGTGAGAATTACTACTTGTAATATTAATCTAAATCAACAATATCAACACATGGAAGATAATTGGAAAAGTGCAAGGATTATTCGTATTCGTCAAGATTTAGCACCAGGTTTTATTGAAGAAAAAGTAAGACAATATGCAGAAACAACCTTAGAAGATAATCGTCAAAAGGAAGAATTAACTTTTGATTATGAAATTCCCTCAGCAACCAGTCCACCCAAGAGATTATTTCGACTAACAGCAATATCTGAAACAGGTTGTGTTACTTGTCAATTGGGAATAAAACCCTACATCAAAAACAAAGAGGACAAAGCTGTTATCGGGAAACAGAAATTCATCAAGTTCTCAAAAATGATGAGAAGCAAGAAGTTGTAAATCAAGCAAGTTTAAAAATTCATGAAATGATAAAAAAACCTGTATTTACTGATAAATATCCAACGCCTAATCCTTTAGAAATTGTTGTTACATTAAGACAAGAAGAGGATAATTCTGATGATTTAGCTGCATTTGTTGAATCTTTACGTTACGGTTTTGGTCATTATAAAGAATGGTCAACATTACCAGCACCTCTATTTTTTGAAAGAGTAGTCAGAGACTATATTAGTGAATTTTCTATTACAGATGATGAGGAATTAGAAACGGAAGATACTGAAGCCCCTAAACAACTAAGTTTATTTGATTAGATAAAACTAATTAAATAATGGAGTTTGATTTTGGATCAAAAAGCCTAACACAGTTGTAACTCATTATTTGATACAATCTTTAGGCTTTTATGGTACAATGGCATTGCTAAAAATGCTTTTTAAACAAAAACAACGTTTATTTTTAAAATGAAAAGTAACAATCTATTAACTGTATTTTATTTGTTACCGATAATTTCCTACAATAGTTAAAAAGACTTTTATAAAAGGTGCAAGTAAAAAAATGTCTAAAACCGTTGCTGATGTGATGAGTCGTGATCCTATCCTCGTCCGTCCTCAAACTCCCTTAAAAGAAGCTATCCAAATTCTGGCAGAAAAACACATTAGCGGTTTACCTGTAATTGATGACGCAGGTAAATTAGTCGGAATTATCTCAGAAGCAGATTTGATGTGGCAAGAAACTGGTATAACTCCCCCTGCATATATCATGATTTTGGATAGTGTGATTTATTTACAAAATCCTGCAACCTATGAACGAGATTTACATAAAGCTTTAGGACAAACAGTAGGGGAAGTTATGAGTAAAAATCCCCTAACTATTTCTCCTGATAAACCATTAAGAGAAGCTGCAAAACTAATACAAGATCACAAAGTTCATCGTCTCCCAGTCCTTGACAATGCGGGTAAGGTAATTGGTATTCTAACTCGTGGTGATATTATTCGCACTATGGCCGCAGAGTAGCAAAGGAGAGAAATATTATCTGACAACTAACAACTGTACGGGCGAAGCATTTGGAGAACTATTTTTGGCAATGACCGATAATTTATCTTCCAAATGCTTCGCCCCTACTGACAACTAACAACTGTACGGGCGAAGCATTTGGAGAACTATTTTTGGCAATGAC
>NZ_JAQMTJ010000274.1:0-35672 GCF_028330815.1 Dolichospermum lemmermannii CS-548 | reverse complement strand
TCAAATATTTTTTACCCCACCCTAACCCTCCCCTTGTAAAGGGGAGGGAACTGGATTTTTATTGTTTCCCCCCTTTACAAGGGGAAAGGGGGGTAGCAATGTGATGAAAATTACGGAATACCACTTTTCAAACATCCTCTCAGAAGTCGGGGATCTTTTGGGAATTTTTCGGGAGATGAGAAAATTTTTTTAAGATCCTGTTACCAAACTTACTTGGTATTTTTTAGAATCGCTTTTCATACATATAAAGTCATTTAATGGGTCGTATGTATCAAAATTCCTAAGATTTTCCTCTTTGTTTATATCATTTTCCAAATACGCTAGGGCTAATGTGGAAGTAACATAAATATTTCCATGTTGTTTGAAAGCTTTGACTAATTCAGATTCAGGAGGATAGTCTTTTAATAAATGTTCAGCGAGATATCCTGTGACAATTATGCCTTTCAAACCCGTTTCTTTGTACCCTTCCTTAGCGATCATCAATGATATACTATCACCATCGAGATGAGATAAATTATCGTAATCCTCAAAAAACGGGCAAAAAACTTTCATAAGATTTCTGACAGGATTTTTAACTTTCCCGTAGTTGGGATCTTGCTGTTTTCTCCGTTTGGATTCACCCATGATAGCTATCTCCTAATTAATTCTAGAATTGTACCCGCACCCAAAGGGTTTTCTTATCTCGTCGAAGTTGATTTTTAGATACATATTGATGAATAATTGGTAATAAATATCAGAATCAGGATAAAAAAATCCAAAGATCATGAAATTACATCCTGTTAATTTGCAAGTCCTGATTCTGACAATTTACCAATTAAACAGTTTTTTTGCCCATTAAGCGGAAGAATATTTTTTCCCCTTCAATCCAGACAAACATTAAAGCACTAAAGCCAATACAAATTGCTAATTCTTCTAAACTGAGTGGATGAGTACCAAAGAAACTTTGCAGGGGTGGAACATAAATTAACATCAATTGCAAAATCGTGGTGACAATGACTGACCCCAATACAAAGGGATTAGAAAAAGGATTCATTTCGATAGTAAGTCTATTATTAGAGCGAATAGCGATCGCATGACCCATTTGCGCTAGACATAATGAAGTAAATACCATTGTCTTCCAAGTATCTGGATCTCCTTGATACCCGGCTGCATGAGAATGATGGTAAGCCCATTCCATGAGGATAATTGTAATCACAGCGAAGACAATCCCAATGCGAACCATGTAAGAACCTAAACCCCTAGCAAAAATACTTTCACGGGGACTAAAGGGGGGACGTTCCATCACATCAGGTTCAGGGGGTTCTACAGCTAATGCTAAAGCTGGTAAACCATCTGTTACCAAATTCATCCAGAGAATTTGTAAAGGACTCAAGGGAACACCACCCAAACCCAACAATGGCGCAGCGGCAATGGTGAGAACTTCCCCAATATTACTACCTAAAATGTATTTAATAAAGCGGCGAATATTGGTATAAACAACTCTACCTTCCTTGGTGGCAGCAACTATGGTGGCGAAGTTATCATCTAGGAGGATCATGTCGCTGGCTTCTTTGCTCACATCTGTACCTGTGATGCCCATGGCAATGCCTATATCAGCTTGTTTGAGGGCGGGAGCATCATTCACCCCATCGCCTGTCATCGCCACAAATCGCCCGCGACGTTGCAAGGCTTGGACAATTCTTAATTTATGTTCAGGGGAGACTCTAGCGTAAATACTCACTAAGTCCACCTGTTCCTCTAATTCCTGGTCACTGAGGAGTTGTAATTCCTTACCAGTGAGGACTCTATCACCTGCTTGGGCAATTCCCAAATCAGTAGCGATCGCTTGAGCAGTTAATTGATGGTCGCCAGTAATCATAATCGGACGGATTCCCGCGTGGCGACATTCTTGCACAGCCGCCCTCACCTCTGGACGAGGCGCGTCTAGCATTCCCACCAACCCCAACCAAACCAAATCTACCTCAGATGTATCCTCTGAACCATCTGGGGGAACTTCAGCCAAAGGTTTATAAGCAAAACCTAACACCCGCAAACCTTTACCCGCCATTTGGTCATTAGCTACCAAAATTTGGCTACGGTGTTCGTCATTGATAGGAATTGAGTGATTACCTAAATGGATTTTTGTACACCGTTCCAAAGTTAATTCTGGTGAACCCTTGGTAAACATCAGATATTGTTCAGATTCCACAAAACCAGCAATGGCTGGGTCAATGGCGGTTAAAGAAGTATCACCAGTAGCTACAGCTTCTAATTGACAAATCACACTCATGCGCTTCCGTTCCGAGGAAAAGGGAAATTCGGAGACACGAGGTAATTTACTACTCCATTGGTCTTGTTCAATTCCGGCTTTTCCTGCCAAAGTCACTAAAGCCCCTTCTGTCGGGTCGCCTAAAATTGCCCATTCTCCTTGTTGTTGTTGCAGAACAGCATCATTACAAACCGCACAGGAAACAAGCAAAGCAGAAATTTCTGGACATTCATCTAAATTGGCTTTTTCACCATTTAACTGAAAATCGCCAATGGGAGTATAACCTTCTCCAGTGACGCGAAAGGGAGAATTATTGGTGTACACAGACTGTACCACCATTTTATTTTGAGTTAGAGTTCCGGTTTTATCAGAACAAATAGTAGTTACAGAACCAAGAGTTTCTACCGCTGGGAGTTTGCGAATTAAAGCATTATGCTTGACCATGCGCTGAGTTCCCAAAGCCAGAGTCACAGTGATTACCGCAGGTAAACCTTCAGGAACTACCGCCACCGCCATACTTAAAGAAACTTCCACCAGTTCTTGTAAATTCTTCCAACCTATTCCTTTAGTTAGATCATGAATAAGTCCACCACCAACTACTATGGCTACAAGAATTAAAGAACCAGTAACGAGAACGTTACCCAATTGGGTCATGCGTTGCTGTAAAGGCGTAGGTTCACCGTCCACAGACTGCAACATAGCGGCAATTTTGCCTAGTTCTGTTCGCATTCCGGTGTGAGTTACCAGTACCTTAGCCCGACCTTGGACAACTTCCGTACCTTGAAAAACTGAATTGAGGCGATCGCCTAAGGGTGCATCTTCTGGTAATGTAAGAATGGCTTGCTTATTGACAGCTTCGGCTTCACCTGTGAGAGCCGATTCTCGCACTTGCAAATTAGACTGTTCTATTAAGCGACCATCAGCAGCTATTTGCACCCCAGCTTCCAGCAGCATCACATCCCCTGGAACTAGCTCCTTCGCGGCTATATCCGCCAGTTTACCATCACGGAGGATTCGGACTGAGGGAGAAGATAGTTTTTTCAAGGCTGCTAGAGCTTTTTCAGCCCGGCTTTCTTGCACATAGCCCAAAATACCATTGAGGATAACGATAGCCATAATGGCAATTGTGTCTTTAAATGGCACTTCACCGGGTTTTAATGTCCCCCCAGTCAAAGCCACCAAATCCAAAAGGCCAGAAATGAGGGCAACGGCAATCAGCATCAATAACATGATATTGGTAAACTGATCTAGCAGAATTTGCCAAGGGCCACGACCGACCTGTTCTTCGAGTTCATTAAGTCCATATTTTTGGCGACGCTGTTCAACTTCTTGGGAGGTTAAGCCGCTGTTTGCGTCACTATCAAGCATTTCTAAGGCTTTATCAACTTCTAAACCATGCCAAAGGTTGGTAGATTCAGGTAAAGAATGAGCAGACATCGTGTAAGTTACAGGAAATGGTTACAAAATTCGATCATAATTTAGTGGTGTCCGAAAATGTGGAATTGGTCAATTGTCAGTTGTTAGTAGGGGCGAAGCATTTGGAAGATAAATTATCGGTCATTGCCAAAAATAGTTCTGCAAATGCTTCGCCCGTACAGTTGTTAGTAGGGGCGAAGCATTTGGAAGATAAATCATCGGTCATTGCCAAAAATAGTTCTGCAAATGCTTCGCCCGTACAGTTGTTAGTAGGGGCGAAGCATTTGGAAGATAAATCATCGGTCATTGCCAAAAATAGTTCTGCAAATGCTTCGCCCGTACAGTTGTTAGTTGCAAAAAAATATTTCTCTTCCCTGTTCCCTCTTCCCTAATAAATAATAATTTATGACTAATATGCTTAATGATATAAGTTTTCCAGTACCCAGTTTGACGGTGAACCAGATGTTTGGGCAAAAAATAATCAGACCAGTTACTGCTGCTACCTTGTACGGTATTGCTTTTATCAAGGATAGACTTATTGCTATTGATACGGTTAAAGGTCATTTATTAGAAATTGACCCTCTTACCGACAACAGCAAAATTATCAATCCCCACCAAGTCCGCGAATTTAAAGAAGTTACCGGTTTAGCTGTGTGGGAAGATGATCTGTGGGTGACTCGTGATAATAGTGTCTATTTATGTAAATTGGCATCTTTAGGGTTAGAGCATTTTGTAACTTTACCCTATCCCGCTGATGGTGTTGCCGTTTGGGAATCTACCGTTTATGTTAGTTGCCAAAGACTTGGCTATATTTTGATTTTTAACCGGGATACCCGCAAGGAAATCACCAGATTTTATGCCCCTGGTGTCGGTATCGAAAACTTGGCAGTTAGTAAAGAAACTTTATGGGTATGCGATCGCACGGAACAAACAGTTTACTCTATGGATAGGGCAACTGGAGAAGTGCGTTTCAGTGTTCTCACGGCTTTTGATTCTCCTACAGGTATCGCAGTTCAGGGGCAGGATGACACAGGCAAAGATCGTATTTATGTAGCATACTCCAGCGAAGAGCCTTATATTCGGGATAATCCCAATGCTGACCCTTGTTTTGAATTAACCTACCGCGATCGCACATTTATTCATTCTCTACAATATCATTACCAAGAGGATAAACGCTACGCCCTCTCTAATGGCTATCTGATAGAAATGTCTTATGTTGAAGAAATTTCCCCCCTTGATGAAATTTATTTAGCCGATATAGAATGGCGCATAGCCCTACCCTCAGAAACCCAACGGCAAAAAGTCCGACAAGTTGAACCCATTGGTTTACCATTCACAGAAGAAATCATTGACGGACAAAGAGTAGCCGTATTTAAATTTGATGCCCTTGCCCCCGGTGAACGTCACATATTTGGCTGGAAGGCATTAGTAGAAGTACGCGGCATTAAACATCGCATCACCCCTAAAGATGTCGAAGATGTTCCAGAACTGTCACCAGAATTAAAAACCCGCTATCTGGTAGATGATGACGATTTAGCAATGGATACAGATATTGTTATCCGTGCAGCCCGCACAGCCGTTGGTACAGAAACTAATCTGTTACGGAAAATGTACAGTATCCGCAACTACGTTTATGATCAATTGTCTTATGCCATTAAACCTCATATTGATTCACCCGATATAGCTTTAGATCGGGGTACTGGTTCATGTGGCGAATATGTAGGCGTATTACTAGCACTTTGTCGCCTGAATGGTATTCCTTGCCGCACCGTTGGTAGATATAAATGTCCAGTTTATGCCGAACACCAGGGAATTCCCCTCCAACCCGATTTTAATCATGTTTGGTTAGAGTTTTATATTCCGGGAATTGGTTGGTTGCCAATGGAATCTAATCCTGATGATCTGGAAGAAGGTGGACCATATCCTACACGATTCTTTATGGGCTTATGCTGGTATCATATCGAAATTGGTAAAGGTATCACTTTTGAAACCTTAACCAGAGATGGAATTCGCTTAACGAAAGAAGAGGTTTCCCTGGGTGACTTAGCTATTAACCATATTAGCTTCACAATTCTGAAGGAATTACCACCTTTTTAATTTTTGATTGAGGAACGAAACCCAACGTAAAATGTGTCTGATTCCGCCTCAGAATGAATTCTGACGCTAATAAGCAAAAAGTCCGCCTCAGAATTCATTCTGATAGCCTGCGTGGCGAAGCCATGGCTAATAGCAAAAGTAAGCTAAAGCTGACTAAGGATAAATTTTGGGAAAGCATCATAAAAATATAGTCGGCTTGAGCTGGCTTTCGTTATGAGACTGGGAATTCATTCCCTGGCGGTTGCGAAAGATGAAATTTTGGGAAAGCATCATAAAAATATAGTCGGCTTGAGCCGGCTTTCGTTATGAGACTGGGAATTCATTCCCTGGCGGTTGCGAAAGATGAAATTTTGGGGAAACATCATAAAAATATAGTCGGCTTGAGCCGACTTTTGTTATGAGACTGGGAATTCATTCCCTGGCAGTTGCGAAAGATGAAATTTTAGGAAAGCATCATAAAAATACAGTCGGCTTGAGCCGACTTTTGTTATGAGACTGGGAATTCATTCCCTGGCTTTCATTATGAGACTTTCATTATGAGACTGAAAATTCATTCTCAGGCGGTTGCGAAAGATAAAATTTTGTGGGAGCATCATCATCTTGATTATGTTCTTCCAAAGATGCAATTGTTGTGCCATTTGAATGATGCTCCTTTTGATTTCTCACATAAATAACCGCTTGTTCCAATTGTTTTCTCCCCAGTGAAAAAACCCCATATCCTCTTTGCCAACCAAAGGTATCTTCTCCAGGAGATAAATGATTAATATAATGGGTGCTACTGCCTTTAATTTTTTGCACAAAATCAGAAATGGAAATCTTTGGCGGAATAGAAGCCACTAAATGAATATGATTTTCTATGCCGTCAATAGCATGAATAATAGTACCAAGTTCATCAGCTTTGCTAATAATGTAACCGTAAAGTTTCCCTTCCTGTTCCCTGGTAATTAGTGGCTGACGCTCTTTTGTTGCCCAAACCAGATGATAATAAAGTCTCCACAAAGCCATAAATACACCTTATTTATGATTCTAAATATTCTCATATTTAATATTCCCATAAATACAGAAAAATATAGTCCGCCTCAGAATGAATTCTAAGGCTAATAGCAAAAGTAAGCTAAAGCTGACTAAAGATAAAATTTTGGGAAATCATCATAAAAATACAGTCGGCTTGAGCCGACTTTTGTTATGAGACTGGGAATTAATTCCCTGGCGGTTGCTTAACCCAACCTACGATTTTCTATTCTACATTTACCCAAAAATCTGCGGTTTTGATTTGTCCATTGCGATTAAATTGCATCCACATTTTATATGTTCCTGGTTTGGGGAATTTAGTATGAAATTCGATTTTCCCATCTGGAGTATTTTTGATTGCGTGTGCATGGATATAATCAGATGAAGTCAGGGGAGATGAACTTTTGACAATTACTAAATGTCCTTTTTCACCTAAATAAGGTTGTAAATCTTGAATTGGTTGATTTTTGTTGTCTTTTAAATCGAAGCTTAAAGTTACTGATTGACCGGCTTTAATATTTTTTTCAGAAATATTCAGATTGACTTTAGTATCTGAGATAGTTTTAGTTTTGGTGAACTTTTCTAAATTTTTTGGTAATGGAACTGTACCAGGAATTGTAATATTCATTAATGAGACATTTTCCTTATTTCCAGCAGGTTTATAATCACTAAAAAGTGTATAATTTCCTGACTCTGGAAAATTTGCAGTTACTTCAAAGCGACCATTTTCTCTATATTCGGGATGAATATGATCAAAAAATTGTAAATCATCTCTCACAACAATTAAGTGCATGATTTTTTCTTGGAAAATGTCAAACTTATTCACAGGTTTTCCCGTAGAGTCTTGAATATCAATAACTAAGTTAATTGGTTGATTTGGTGATAAACTTTTCGGAGCAGTTAATTTAACTTTGGTAGTTATTTGTGAATTATTTTCATGATTCATATTTTTCATGGAATGTCCATCATGATTCGTCATTATACTAGGTGAAACTTGTGTTTCGTTAGATTTAGTATTTGATGAACAACCAGGAGCTAATAGTAAAGTTGTAACTACAAAAATACTTGAAAAAAATCGCTTCATTTTAGGAGGGTGGTAATTTGAAATTTATTGTTTGCGGAACATTTCTCAGAGCCAGAATTAACTCCTAACTCCATTTATGACCACATCTTTTTTTTCTGGATTAGGTAATAAAGCCAGATCAATCAAAGGTAATTTAATAATTACTGTTGTTCCTTGATTTAACCCCAAACTCTCTAAAGTGATTTTACCACCCATGAGTTCAATTAAATTCCGAGAGATTGCTAAACCCAATCCAGTTCCTTCAAACTTGCGCGTAGTTGTCCCGTCAACCATCACAAAGGGACGAAATAGTTTACCTTGTTCTCCTGGATCAATACCAATTCCTGTATCTTTAATAGAAACTAAAACATACTGCTGATGACGATTAATACTCATGGTAATTTGAATACTACCTTCATCAGTGAATTTAGTAGCATTACCAATAATATTAATTAACACTTGTTTGAGTTTAATGGAATCAGACTTTATAGGAATAGGCTTATCACCTATATCACAAATTAATTGTAGTCCTTTATATTGGATATTAACTGATTGTAAGTTAATTACCTCTAATAATAATTGTCGTAAATCTAGCGGTACTGTAATTACAGAAAGTTTACCAGCTTCTATTTTAGAAATATCTAGCAAATCATTAATTATTCCTAATAAATGAATTGCTGTATCGTCGGCTTTTTTAAGAAACTCTAATTCTTCTTCTCTACTATCACATAAATCATCACGCACTAACCGCACACAGTTAATAATAATATTCAGTGGATTTCTTAATTCGTGAGAAGTTGTGGCTAGAAATTGACTTTTCACTTGATTGGCTGATTTAGCTTCTTTCCAAGCAATTTCTAATTCTTCAGCCCAATCTTTGAGTCTTTCTACCATTTGATCTAATGCTTGAGCTAGTTGGTTAAATTCTCGAATTTTGAAGTTGCGGGGAATGGGTTGTGCTGCGTGGTGACTATGAAGATTAATAGCATAGTCGCGGAGTTCTTCTACTGGACCTGCTAAATAAGGAACTAAATAAAATGATGCCAATAAACTTGCACCAATTAAACCAACTGTTAAAACAATGAGAATTAGTTTAATTTCTTCTAAACCAAATAGGGCATTTTCTACACTTGTAACTGCTAGGACAATCCATCTTTGTGATGGTTTTGTAGTGATAGGTTTAGTAGTAGCTGTAAAACCTGCAACCAGTTCTTGTCCTTCTATAAAGGATAAATTACTGGAATTATTACTTCCACCCAAGGCATTTTTAACTATAGCTTGGATTCTGTCTACATCGGCATAATCTTTAATATTAGTACCGATTCTTTCTGGTAATGGATGAGCTAAAACTCTACCGTCTTCAGCAATGACTACCAAAAAACCCGTTAATGAGCCTGGATGATTGGGATTTTGTTGATATAATGTGGTTTTCATGCTTAATCGGTAGGCTAAATTACCACGTTGATTAGAAACAGGAATTGATAAAAATAATTGTAGTTGATTTTGTTTGTCTCTTTTACCAGTTTTCCCCGATTGGGATGGTAATATAAATTGAATATCAACGTCATTGCTGGTAAGAGATAAACCTGATGGCATAATTTCTTGAACACCACAACTACTGGCAATTATCTCACCTTTTTTAATTTGGGTTAATTGGAGACAATCAGTTTGGGTTGGTAGTTGTTTTTTTAGTTCTTTAAGAAATTGTTCAATTTGGAAAGGTGAACCTGATTGAATTACTTTGGTTTGACTAGCTGTAATTAAATTGGAGCGTAAAGCGGCAATATCATCAGTAATTTTTTCTCCTTTGTTAACTGCACTTTCTGTTAAATTTTGTTGAGCAGTATTTAACAAACTAGAACGAGCTTTATTCAAGGCAACCATTTCTCCTACTAATAAAACTGGGATAAATACTAGCAGTATTCTTGTTACTAATATTTGTCGAAATGACGATTGACGAGATTTAGCCATTGTTTGTCTCACTTCGCATCTTCAAACTACAATAATAAAGATATGAAATTACACTAGTCAAGGGAGACATTTTATTAGTTGATGATGAGTTTACTATTAATTTAAATTTCCAAGTTAAAAAGGAGAGAACAGGTAAGAATTAGAAATTTAAAAAATATCTCGCTAATGACTGAAACATAAATTTATCAATCTTCCATCAATATCTTGTTCATTTTTTGTTGGTTGGGTTAAGCGACAGCGCAACCCGACGCTCATGTTGGGTTTCATCCTTCAACCCAACCTACAAATCAAGACTTTTCTCGATTTGGACAAAGTATTGTTCCATATACCAAATTTTATAAAATGTAGATTAAATAGTGACTGTTGTTGCATATTCATATTAATGGTGTAAAATTATTCAAAATTATCTTGTAGCTATAGATTTTTCAATAATCTATCCCCTCACAAAAAATATCAAAGCAACCCAATCATGCAAAATCGTCCTCATACCACAGTAGTTTTAGCCATGAGTGTTGATGGTAAAATAGCAGATTTTAGGCGATCGCCTGCGCGGTTTGGCTCATTGGTTGATAAAATACACCTGGAGAAACAAATTGCTGCATCTGATGCCATTTTATTTGGTGCTGGTACTCTTCGTGCCTACAGTACAACAATGACCATCACAGAGACAATACTCTTGCAACAAAGAAAAAAAGCAGACAAGCATCCCCAGCCAGTTAATATAGTGATTTCCCGTTCAGGCAATCTGAATCCGGACATTAAATTTTTTCAACAACCGGTGAGACGGTGGTTACTCACAACCTCTCTAGGGGCTTATTTTTGGCAAGAAAGATCAGAGTTTGAACAAGTTTTAGTCTTTGAAACTGCTGCCAAAGAAATTGACATTTTGGCTGCTTTAAAATATTTAGCACGGTTAAAAATTACCCGTCTAGCTATTTTGGGAGGAGGACAATTAGTGGCATCTTTCCTAGAATCTGATTTAATTGATGAAATCTGGCTCACTATTTGTCCATTAATTTTAGGTGGTAGTATTGCCCCTTCACCTGTGGAGGGGACAGGATTTTTAGCTGATCTTGCTCCTAAGTTACAATTATTAGAAGTATCCACAATAGAGCAAGAAGTATTTTTACACTATAGGATAATTCAGGAGTCATAAGTCAGGATTCAGGCGTAAATTCAAAATATAAAATTGTTGGGAAATTACACAATGATCAAAGAACACAAACCCCATTATTCTCTTGTTTGGACGCACACAATCGCCGATGTTCCCCAAGCAGACTGGGATGCTTTAGCAATGCCGTTAAAAACGCCTTTTTTAGAATGGGATTGGTTGCACAATTTGGAAATATCCCAAAGTGTTACAGCCAATACAGGTTGGTTGCCAAATCACTTGATTTTGTGGCGAGATAAAACTTTAATTGCGGCTGCTCCTTTATATTTAAAAGGACATAGCCAGGGCGAATTTGTTTTTGATCAGCAGTGGGCAGAATTAGCTTCCCGTTTAGGAATAGAGTATTATCCAAAACTGCTAGGAATGACACCATTTACCCCGGCTGAAGGCTATCGGTTTTTAATAGCTGCGGGAGAAGATGAGGAAGAAATTACGGCGGTAATGCTCCATGAAATTGATAGTTTTTGTGTGAAACATCGGATTTCTGGCTGTCATTTTCTTTATGTTGATCCCCAATGGCGACCAATTTTAGAACGCCAGGGATTTACAACTTGGCTACATCATAATTATGTTTGGGAAAATGCTAATTTTCAAACTTTTGATGATTATTTGACTGGATTTAATGCCAATCAAAGACGCAATATTAAACGGGAACGCAAAGCTGTAGAAAAGGCTGGTTTAAAATTGCAAGCATTAACAGGTGAGGAAATTCCTAATTCTCTGTTTCCGTTAATGTATGATTTCTATGCTGATACTTGCGATAAGTTTGGTTGGTGGGGAAGTAAGTATTTAACCAAGAACTTTTTTGAACAGTTGCACCATAATTATCGGCATCGAGTCGTATTTTTTGCCGCTTATAATGAGCAAGATCCACGTCAACCTGTGGGGATGTCCTTTTGTTTATTCAAAGAAGACAAACTATATGGACGCTATTGGGGGAGTTTTCAGGACATAGATTGCTTACATTTTGATGCTTGTTATTATGCACCAATTGAATGGGCGATCGCTCATGGTATCCAAAATTTTGACCCAGGAGCAGGTGGTAAACATAAAAAACGTCGGGGATTCCCTGCTACTGCTAATTACAGCCTTCACCGCTTTTACAACAACCGTTTAGGACAAATTATTTTGCCTTGGGTTCGGGAAGTAAATCAAATGGAACAAAAAGAAATGGATGCTATTAATGCAGAGTTACCTTTTAAATAAGGAAATATATCCCCGACTTCTCATAGATCCCCGACTTCTCAAAGAAGTCGGGGATCTGCATATTGCAGATTGATGTAATCTAAGAATACTGTTTCTATGAATTTAATTTTGATAATGCATAAGGATTTACTACTTGAAGATTTGACAGCAATTGATCATAAACTTTCTCAGCGTTATATTGATCTTGACCCCAAGGGCTATTTTATTATCTACATAGATCAAAATGAAAGGTTAATTTATGCAAAGCACTTCACTAATGTCATTAATGAACGTGGTTTAGCAGTAGATCCGGAAACAGGTCAGGTGATTCCAGTTCGCGGTAAAGTGGAAAGAACTCACACCACCGTATTTAGTGGCCGTACAGCCAAGGAACTGTGTATTAAGATTTTTGAAGAAACTCCAGATTGTCTTGTAACCTTCTTAGACCATGCAGCTTATTTAGGTAGAGAATTTGTGCGGGCTGAAATGGCTTTAGTGTCAGGAAAAGAATACATTCAAGATTAGATACAATAGTAAAGACGGGGAATTAGTTACTAATTCCCACTTAGAGGATGTTTGAAAAGTGGTATTCCGTAATTTTCATCACATTGCTACCCCCCTTAGTCCCCCCTTGTAAAGGGGGGAAACAATAAAAATCCAGTTCCCTCCCCTTTACAAGGGGAGGGGTAGGGTGGGGTAAAAAATATTTGATACATCAACCATAACTTTTCAAACACCCTCTTACTTATGCTTCAAAAAAGAAAAAAATAATACATTTCTCCACTTTTTTCAAAAAAATTATTAAAACAAAACTAGAAAATCTTTTGAATTAAGTAATAAAATTACAACATGAAAGAATTATCACCTCATGATGAAACCGCCAGAATAGAGGCACTATTACAGTACAAGATTCTGGATACTGCACCGGAAGCTGCTTTTGATGATTTAACTCGTTTAGCAGCTTATATTTGTGGAACTCCCATAGCTTTAGTAAGTTTGATTGACACAAACCGGCAATGGTTTAAGTCTAAAGTCGGTTTAGAGGCATTAGAAACACCTCGTGATATTGCTTTTTGTACTCACGCCATTTGCCAAAAAGATGTTTTCATTGTTCCTGATGCCACTCTTGACAACAGATTTGCTACCAATCCCTTAGTCACATCCGAGCCTAATATTCGATTTTATGCAGGTGTACCTCTAGTTGATGCTGAGGGTTATGGTTTAGGAACGTTGTGCGTGATTGATAATGTGCCAAGGGAACTCACGGCTGAACAACTAGAGGCTTTGAAAATACTGGGTTGCCAAGTCATGAAACAGCTAGAACTACGACGCAATTTAGATAGCTTACTATTGGTAACTACTCAACATCAAAAACAAAAGAAAGCTAACAAACAATTTTTTGTGAAAATAGGCGGCTGGTTTGGCTTAACATCATCAATTTTAGTGATAATTGGGATATTTTCCTATCAAAATATTAAAGAAATTGTCAATATAAATAATCAGCAAAAACAGACATTAGCACAATATGAAAGAATCAATAAATTTAATCAAAAAGACCAAGAAATTCTTCAGCAACAATCAATAAAATTAACTAATAATACACATAGTATGCTGCTTGGATTCGAGATTGCTATCAGTTTGTATCTCATAATTATGGCGATGATTTACTACCTTATTTATCGGGAAATCATTGCCCGCAAATGGGTAGAGGAATCTCTAAAAACAGAACGTAATTTCATTTCTAGTGTTCTAGATACAGCCAGCGTTTTAGTGATGGTTCTCGATGATAAAGGGCAAATTGTCCGCTTCAATCGAGCTTGCGAACAAAATACTGGTTACACCTGTGGAGAAGTTTTAGGGCGATGTTTTTGGCAGCTATTTTTAACCGAGAAAGATCAGCCATCAATTCAAGCTATTTTTGAGCAAATAAAATTAGATAAAAGACCAAGAGAATCAGAAACTTATTGGATAACAAGAGATGGAAGACAACGATTAATTGATTGGTCAAATACTATTCTGCTGGATAGTCAAAACCAAATAGAATACATTGTTAGTACAGGGATAGATATTACTGAGCGCAAACAAAATGAACAATATCTCAGTTTCCAATATGCGGTAACTAATGCCTTAGCAGGAGCTATAAATATTCACAATACCACCCATCGCACCTTAAAAGGAATTTGTCAAACATTGGCATGGGATTGGGGTGAAATTTGGGTTATGGATAAATCAGAAAATATTCTGCGTTGTTTAGATATTTGGTATGAATCAGGTTCAGAATTTAAACAGTTTGAAGAAATTACTAGAAAAATTACTTTTGCTCCAGGAATTGGTCTCCCTGGCCGAATTTTATCTAAATTTCAACCTATTTGGCTAACTGATATTTGTAATGATCAGAATTTTCTGCGAACAGATATTGCTACTCAAATAGGATTGAAAACAGCTTTTGGTTTTCCTATTCGTGGTGGTAATACAAACATTGGGGTCATGGTTTTCTTTAGTAAAAATATGCAGCTAGAAAATGCAGATCTACTGAAAGGGATGATGTCTATTGGCGACCAAATAGGTCAATTTATTAAGCGAAAACAAATAGAAGAAGAACTAAAGCAGCAAAATTTGCGATCACAATTATTAGCCGATATCACTCTAAAAATCCGCGACTCTTTACAAATTGACGAAATCCTCCAAACTAGCGTTACCGAAGTTAAAAGGCTGCTAAAAGCTGATCGTGTCCTCATCTTAGAGTTAGAAGAAAATGGCAATTTAACTGCACGTAAAGAAGCATTGATTCCCGGTATCCCTGTTGTCAGAGGAGAGCAGATTTTTGACCCTTGTTTTGTAGAAAAACACGCCCATAAATATGCTCAACAATGGATTACCAGTATTGATGATATAGAAAAAGCCAATATCCAACTTTGTCACCGACAATTACTGGAAAGATTTCACATCAAAGCCAACCTTGTGATTCCTATTTTTCTCGAAGATGAATTTTGGGGACTGTTGATTGCTCATCAATGTACTCAACCCCGTCATTGGAATACTTGGGAAAGAGAATTCTTGCGATCGCTTGCTGATCAAATCGGTATTGCCTTAGTCCAAGCTAAACTATTAGAATCAGAAATTATTCACCGTCAAGAACTAGAAATAGCTCGACAGGAAGCCGAATCAGCATTACAAGCCAAAAGTAGTTTTTTGGCCAATATGAGTCATGAAATCCGTACGCCAATGAACGCCGTTTTGGGCATGACCGGCTTACTATTAGAAACTCCCCTTAATCCAGAGCAACAAGATTTTTTGGAAACAGTGCGGACTAGTGGTGATGCTCTCTTATCCTTGATTAACGAAATTTTGGATTTATCCAAACTTGAAGCCGGGAAAATGATGCTAGAAACCCTAGATTTTAACCTATCTACCTGCATTCAAGAAGTTATAGAACTGTTAGCACCCCAAGCTCATGATAAAGGACTAGAAATAGCAGCATTAATTCCTGCCAATGTCCCAATTTATATCCAAGGAGATGCTAGTCGTCTGCGACAAGTTATCATGAATTTGATGGGTAATGCGATCAAGTTCACCAGCCAAGGAGAAGTAATTATTCAACTAGAATTAATTTCAGAAACCGATGATACAGCTACCATTCAATTTGCCATCATAGACACAGGTATTGGCATTACCACTGAAGATAAAAATAACCTTTTCCAAGCCTTTACCCAAGTTGATGCTTCTATTACCCGTAAATATGGCGGTACAGGTTTAGGACTAGCCATTTGCCAACAATTAGTAACTTTAATGGGTGGAAAAATTGGCATCAACAGTGAGATTGGTAAAGGTTCTAAATTTTGGTTTAATTTATCTTTTACTAAACAGCCAGAGTCTGTTTCTCAAAATCAAGATTATCAAATTCTTAGTCAGCGACGGTTGTTAGTAGTAGATGACAATACTATCAATCGAGAAATTCTCCACCACCAAGCTATCAGTTGGGGAATGCACATAGATGAAGTTGATTCTGCTATTGCCGGACTTGCAGCTTTAGAAACAGCCGCAACAGAGCAGATGCCCTATGATATTGCCATAATTGATATGCAAATGCCTGAGATAGATGGGTTGACTCTAGCAATACAAATTAGGAAAAATCCAGCTATTGCTAATGTCCCTTTAATTATGCTAACTTCTACTAATCAAAGAGATGAAATAAAAAAGGCATTAGATATAGGATTTATCAGTTATTTAGTCAAGCCGGTTAAGCCTACTCGACTGCTTGATACTATTATGAATATAGTAGGTTCTCAATCGAAAATAAATAATTCTCAGATTGCTATCAATGAAGAGTTGCAAGCAATAAGTAACAAGAATACATCCAAATTAAAGTTGCTGTTAGCAGAAGATAATCTAGTTAATCAAAAAGTCCTTCTCAAGCAACTTCAAAATCTAGGATATCAAGCAGATGCCGTAGCCAATGGTCAAGAAGTATTAGAATTATTAGATAAAATTGCCTATGACTTGATTTTCATGGATTGTCAAATGCCAATTCTCGATGGTTTGGCAGCCACAAAAGAAATTCGTCGTCGTCCAGTAAGTTCCTTTGCTAAACATCAACAACCTGTAGTAATTGCTATTACTGCTAATGCCATGAAAGAAGACAAAAAAATTTGTTTAGATGCTGGTATGGACGATTATTTAAGTAAACCAGTAACTAAAGATAAATTAGCCGCAATGTTAGAACTTTGGAGTCAGAAAATTCTCAAAATACAGAAAATAATTATTCCTGAAGAAACAGTGTTTTAAATAAAAAATAGGAGTCAGGAGTCAGGAATTGGAAAGAAAAAAATAACCAATTCCCTATTCCCTATTCCCTATTCCTCAGATTCCTGAGAGGGTGGTTTTTGAAACACTAAGTAAATGTAGTATGTAGCCATTGGGATGACAGTGGCCGCAATTAACAGCCCGACAACCCAAGCAGTAGCATTACCTTGATCTGTTTCTTCAGCTTTGGTAAAAGTTCCTTCTACTTGGACTGTTTCCTTGATCTCTGGTGGACCGGGATCTGGTTTACCGGATAAAACAGCCACCAAGCGATCGCTCACATCCAAAAATCCTTGGTTGTATTTATTACCACTACGTAATGCTGTACCCAATGTTTCTTCAGCCAGACTTTGGACGATAGAATCAGTTAACAGAGACTTAACCTGATCTCCACTAATTAAAGCAGTTCCATTAGTAACAGTATCAACAAGTAATAACACTTGATTAGCCTGTTCTGCTGCTGTTGGAAACCATTTACTAAATAGTCCCTTGGCAAAACTTTCCGGTGTTTCCCCATAGTCGAGGCGGTGAATAGTGACAATTCTGGCTTCGTTACCAGTTTCCTGAGCTAAATCATGGAAAGTCTTACTAATCTGACCTTCATTCGATCGGCTAATCACATCACCTTGATCTAAAATCCAAGTATCTGCCGTTAAACTGGGTATTTGGTATACACCAGTAGCAGCAGCAGGTAAAATAAACAGTGAACTCGCCATCATCATTACCAATACAGGAAAAATGAGACGGACAAGGTATTTTGAGTTACTAAATAATTGCTTGAGTAACTGTTGCATGGGATGAATCCTTAAACAGACTTGCAATCAAAATACTACATAATTAGGTTAGTTGTCAGTTGTCAGTTGTTAGTTGTCAGTTGTCAGTTGTCAGTTGTTGGTTGGAAATATCTTTTTCTAGCCTCCCCTCCTCCCCTGCAACCTACGCTCTGCCCTATTTCCTCAATCATCGGGGGGATACAGCACTTCCCGGTGTTATGAGGTACATATCTAGCGGGCAAGATGCCCGCACTACAAGAGTTTCATGATTCAACTTTGTACCTCATAAGAGCGGAAACCGCTGTATGTGACTTTATTAAGGTAAAATTAAATTTAATAAAAATAAAAAAATCTTTGTTTTAGAGAAAGATCATGACAACTTCTACCGCCTTTGACTTAGCATCACTAAATCAGCAATTTGAAACCGCAAGTCCTACAGAGATATTAGCCTGGTCTGTGCAGAATATCCCCACAGGACTGGTACAAACTAGCGCCTTCAACGTAGATGATATTATCTTGACACATATTTTCTATAGCGTACTTCAGCATCCCGTTCCTGTAATTTTCCTGGATACCCTTTATCATTTCCCTCAAACCTTAGAATTGGTTGGTAAAGTCAAAGAAATCTATAACCTAGATTTACAAACTTATAAAACACCAGACGTGGATAGCCGTGAAGCCTTTGCTGCTAAATTCGGTGCAGCCCTCTGGGATACAGATATTGCTAAATTCCACGACATTACCAAAATCGAACCACTTTTACGGGGCTTAGATGAACTCAATACTGTAGCTTGGATTACAGGTCGCCGTCGTGATCAGGCCGTTACTCGTGCTACCATGCCAGTATTTGAATTAGATGGTAAAGGCAGATTAAAAATCAACCCTTTAGCTAATTGGACTCGTAAACAAAGCTGGGCTTATGTAGCTGAACATAAAGTAATTTACAATCCTCTTCATGACGAAGGTTATCCTAGCATTGGCGACGAACCCATTACTACTAAAGTAGGTGAAGGTGAAGACGAACGCGCTGGACGTTGGAGAGGAAGCGAAAAAACTGAGTGTGGAATTCACATTTAGTCTCTTAGATCCCTGACTTCTTAAAGAAGTCAGGGATCTGAAATTTCTGAACTCTCTGAAATAATGCGAATAAACATCCAATTATGGGACAAAGAAGGATTCCACTCCAAACTGGCAACTTTTATCATGTTTATAATCGCGGAAACAATCGCCAAATAATTTTCTTTGAACGTGAAAACTATATTTATTCTCTTCGACTGATCAGAGAACATCTAATTAAAAATTCAGTAGATATTATTGCATACTGTTTAATGCCTAATCATTATCATCTTCTAGTCTATCTGAGAGATGAAACCCTTTCTGATGCTATGAAATCTCTCTCACTTTCCTACACAAAAGCAATTAATAAACGTTTTAACCGTTCTGGAGTATTATTTCAGGGAAGGTTTCAAAGTATTCATATTTCACAAACTGACTATCTTGTTAACCTCTCTCAGTATATTCATCTCAATCCTGTGAAAGCATCACTGGTGAAGCAACCCGAAGAATGGGAGTTTTCCAGTTATTTAGAATATGCTGGATTAAGAAAAGGAACAATACCCAAGATAGAGTATATCAAAATGCAGATTGAGGAAGAATCAGTTTATCAGCAATTTTTAGCGGATCATAACTTACCTCATAGCAGTGACTTCAAAAAACTGCTACTAGATTTAGAATAGATCGAAGAATAGATCCCCGACTTCTTTGAGAAGTCGGGGATCTAAAATATCCTAATAACCAATAAACTATGAAAATTCTCCATCTTTCAGATATCCATATTGGTAGCGGTTTTTGCCACGGGCGAGTTAATCCAGCCACAGGTTTAAACACACGACTAGAGGATTTTGTGAAAACATTATCTTTGTGTATTGACCGAGCGATCGCCAATCATGTAGATTTAGTTTTATTTGGTGGTGATGCTTTCCCCAATGCCACACCTGCACCCTATGTTCAAGAAGCCTTTGCTAATCAATTTCGCCGTTTAGTTGATGCAGATATTCCCACAGTGTTATTAGTGGGAAATCATGACCAACATTCCCAGGGTTTGGGAGGTGCGAGTTTAAATATTTATCGAACCTTGGGAGTACCAGGGTTTGTGGTTGGTGATACTTTAACAACTCATCGCATTTCTACCCGCAGCGGAGATGTGCAAATCATTACTCTTCCTTGGTTAACTCGTTCAACTTTGATGACTCGTCAAGAAACTCAAGGTTCTTCTTTAGCTGAAGTAAATCAACTCCTGACAGACCGTTTAGAGGTAGTTATCGAAGGAGAAATTCGCCGTCTTGACCCAGATTTACCCACTGTACTTTTAGCTCATTTAATGGCTGATAATGCCACTTTAGGTGCAGAACGTTTATTAGCAGTCGGGAAAGGTTTTACCTTACCTTTATCTTTATTAACTAGACCATGTTTTGATTATGTGGCTTTAGGTCATGTCCACAAACACCAAAATTTAAATAAATCCAATGACCCACCGGTAATTTATCCAGGAAGTATTGAACGGGTAGATTTTAGTGAAGAGAAGGAAGACAAAGGTTATGTGATGATAGATTTGGAAAAAGGGAAAGCAGATTGGGAATTTTGTCCTTTACCTGTGCGAACTTTTCGGACTATTGAGATAGATTTATCTAAGCAGGATGATCCACAAAAAGTATTATTAAAAGGAATTGCTAAATATGATATTCAAGATAATGTGGTGCGACTTATTTACAAATTGAAATCAGAACAATTGGATTTAATTGATAACTCTTCTCTTCACCAAGCTTTAAGTGTCGCGCATACTTACACTATACAAGCTGAATTAGTGAGTCAGTTAGCAAAACCCCGCATTCCTGAATTAAGCGCGAGTAGCAGTATTGACCCAATGTCAGCTTTAAAAACTTACTTAAATAATCGGGAAGATTTGCAAGAAATAATGCCATCTATGTTGGAAGCAGCACACAATTTATTAGCAGATGATGAGGGGATTTTGCTAGTACCGCAGGGCGGAATTAAAAATTAACAATTAAAAATTAAAAAAGCAGATTGTATAAGCTTTTTAGGGATTTTTAATGGTTATATTACTTACGCTGTACTGTACTAGTAGTCTGTCAAATTTATTTTGACGGGTTTTTGGTAGTGCGGGCATCTTGCCCGCATGAGCGAGACGCTCACACTACAGTCCATCATTTTTATCTTGACAGACTACTAGTACCGCTACGCGAAAGTCAAAAGTCAAAATTAATAGGTTGAAATTGATAAATTTTATCTAATTAATCTATTTTGCCAACGGGTAATAGCTCGCAAATATGCGATAATGGGAATCTGATAAACTTCAATAAAAATCCACACAATAATTCCTAAGTGTGACAAAAAAGTTAGCACAGTCCAAATAAATGGAATCCATGAAAGCGGAACATGAGAATGAGGAGGAAAATAATAGGCTGTAATTCCTATTAAGGTAGTCGGTAAAATAATAAAAGCAATTGCGGACAAACCATAACCCCAACCTAATTCCACATTTCCTAATCGTGCTTGGGTCCACCTTAATCCATTCCAATTCCAAACTAAAGGTGGTTCTCTAGAAGGCATTTTAACTTGTTGTAATTCTAAGTTAACTGTAAATATTTCATTGCAAAAATCACAACACATAGTTTCCATCATCAACATTTGCGAAATTTTACCCGCGTGACATACTGGACATGGATAATCTTCGTGAAAGTTTAAAGATGTTGATAAAATTGAAGATTTTGCCATAATTAGGGCTTGCTTAATAAACCTAGAACCTTGATAAATAAATCAATGAATTGAGAAGGATAAAATGTGAATAATGTGCAAGGAATAAACTTTGAAACTATTCATTTAGCTATCATTTTCCCAGATTTGAGACTATTCTTATCTCCTTCTAATTCTTCTTCCTGACTCCTGACTCCTGACTCCTTCTAATAAAACAACCTAGTTTATTCATAAAACCAGGTTGAATTTGATATGATGAAAATATTGGAAATGTAATTAGTCTAGAAAACCCATCAAAAGTTCGGAGTCATCGAAGGTATTTGGCGCTATTGGCCGATTTCCGAAGACAGAATAGTTGTCAGAAACTACCAAGGCACTAGAACCAATGGGACGAATACCAGACAAGTTAATACTATCAACTACTTGGAATGTGTTTGCACCTATGGGACGAATCCCCATAGAGTTGAAGGTATCAACTACTTGTAATGTCCCGGTGGTAATGGGACGCATTCCAGCAACTATGATTGTTCCTTGAGAAGTTTCTTCAGTATTACTGATATTATCCTGATTATTTTCTGTCATTTTTATTTCTCCTTTGTATTAGATGACACTTATTCAAACTAAATCTTTGTTTGTTAAGTGAATTTTACAATAATTAAGGAAAGAAGTATTTTTTTCCTATATATTTAGAGTCTAACCTTAAACCAGCATATATCACAGGTTGAATCTGAGATTGATATATTTTTGGGCGTTGCATAATGGCGGTATGAATTTTGTTTCGCGCAAAGTCGCAAAGGAGCAAAGACGCAAAGTTTTAGATTTTGAGTTTTTAGTTTCATACCTCAATATGGCTATCGCCACGCAGGCTATCAGCAACGCCGATTTTTGATGAGGTTAGGATTTTAATTATATCAGCTATGTACATTTATTTTGGTACAGATAAGTTATGTCAAGTTATAAAATTATTTTATCTTTTTGATAAGATAACTATCATAATTGTAACTCGTTCCATTAAAGAATTAAGTAACTTTGCCATTTTGATTGAGGATTTTGACGGGTTTTTTCTGGTATTAATAACCGCCAACTTTTACCTTCTTGTTGAATTTGCAGATAAACTTCAAAGGGTTTTTCAAGTTGTTTAAAACTGCGTTTTGGTAATTTAACCGTAAAATCATAATTTCCCTGTACCCGATAAGCCGGTAAGTTTTCAATGGTGAGGGGTTGTTGTTGAGTAATGGATATCCGCTGAATATTAAATTTTTGGAAGTTTAGATCTAGCTGTTGGTTAAGTTGCTGTTGGGTTTGTTCTAGTTGCAGGGCGATCGCTTTTTGCACTAATTCCGGTGTTGGTGATAAGGCAATAGTAGTACAAGCTGTGAGGAAAACTATGAAAATTGTTGTAAAAATTAACTTAATCATCTTTAATTTCTTTTTAAGATACAGCACTTCCCGGTGTTATGAGGTACATATCTAGCGGGCAAGATGCCCGCACTACAAGAGTTTCATGATTTAACTTTTTACCTCATAAGAGCGGAAACCGCTGTATTTGAATATATCCTCATTAACCACCATTCACTGGGGGAATTAAAACCACTTCGTCACCATTTTGGAGAATGGTATCTGGTGCAACAAATTGTAAATTCACGCCAAAGCGGGTTATTTCTCGCCATTTGCCTAATTTTGGGTGTTCGGCAATTAAGCGATCGCACACTGCTTGAACTGGTGTACCATCAGGAAAATCCCACAATAATTCGTTTACTCCATAAACTTCTTGATAAATAGCAAATAACTTTACAGTTACAGTAATTGCAGCATTGGACATAATATCAACTTTATCACATTTTTTATATACTTAATTTATAGCAGACAATAGGATCTACTTACTTATTTAATTAAAAACACAAGAACAATGAGAGAAAAATTTAACTTTTTTCACCAGTGGTATCCTCTCATACCCATAGAAGACCTGGAACCGCAAAAACCAAAACCCATCACATTATTAGGCAAAAGATTAGTAATTTGGAAACCCAGTAACTCAGAAACCTATCGGGTATTTTTAGATCAATGTCCCCACCGTCTCGCACCATTAAGCGAAGGTAGAATAGAAACTAAAACAGGTAACTTAATGTGTAGTTATCACGGTTGGGAATTTAATGAAAATGGCATTTGTCAGCGCGTTCCCCAAGCAGAAAACCCAGAAATTATTGCCAAAAATAAAGAAAATTTTTGTGTTGTTTCCTTTCCAGTCCGTCAACAACAGGAACTACTTTGGGTGTGGCCAGATCAAAAAACAGCAGCAATAGCTGAAAATACACCCTTACCTTTATCACCCCAAATAGATGCAGAAAAAGGATTTGTGTGGTCGAATTATGTTCGTGATTTGGAATATGATTGGCAAACATTAGTAGAAAATGTAGCAGATCCTAGTCATGTCCCTTTTGCTCATCATGGAGTCCAAGGTAATAGAGAAAAAGCTCAACCTATACCTATTAACATAGTTAAATCAACCATTGATTTAATTGAAGTAGATATTGCGAGAGGTTTACCCACGACAATTACATTTGAACCACCTTGTAGATTAGAATATGCAATTAGTCTTGGTAATACAGGAAAGAAACTAGGTTTAGTTGTTTATTGTATTCCCGTATCTCCTGGTAAATCGAGAATTGTTGCTCAATTTCCCCGCAACTTTGCTAAAACCCTACATCGGATTATCCCCCGTTGGTGGAATCATATTAATGAGAGACATCTAGTATTAGATGGAGATATGATTTTTCTGCAACAACAAGAATACTATTTACAACAAAAACAATTAACCCAAAGTTGGAAAACAGCTTATAAATTACCCACAAATGCTGATAGATTAGTAATTGAATTTCGCAATTGGTTTGATAAATATTGTCAAAGTAAATTACCTTGGCAAGAAATAGGAATTAATGGTAGTGAACCTACAACTATTAATGAAAATCGGGCTGAAGTTCTCGATAGATATAAACAACATACCCAGCATTGTAGTAGTTGTCGAACCGCAGTTAAAAATCTAGAAAGGTTGCAAATAGGACTTTTAGCATATTTTGTAATTGTTATATCTGGAGTGGCTTTATTACCTGATCATTGGCGGTTACAGCTAGGTTTACCATTAATAATTACCGCACTTTTAGGAGTAGGAGTTTCTGCGTGGTTGAAATTTTCATTCATTCCTAAATTCTACTTTGTAGATTACATCCACGCAGAGAAATAAACAATTCAAAAATAAAGTATGAATCAATAATAAACTCTTACCAACTATCAATTACCAATCACCCATTACCCATTACTAAAGTTTCAATTCCAAACGTTGAAAATCCTGCTGAACTTCATTCCATAAAGCTTTATTGTATGGGTCAGTTTTTAAGGCTTTTTTCAGATAAATTCTGGCTTTTGGGAGTTGTTTTTCCGTAATTAACACTCGTCCCCAGATTTGATAAGCGATCGCTAACCATTGACGCACCTCCCCATCCCCCGGTAAACGCGCCATTAAAGCCTCTGCTAGAGCGATCGCCTGGGGAAAACGTCTTTCCTGTAAAAATCGCTGTAACTGCTCATAAGTCTTCCACTTTAACCGTTGTTCTATATCCTCTAAATTGGGTGGATGAGATATAACCGTTGCTTTCGGTGCTGCTGGTTGAGTTTGCACTTCTCTAGCACTAGAAACATCAGTTTTCACCTCATTAGTCCGAGGCTTAATTTCCTCCGGTGGTAAAACAGTTTGCAGAAACTTATAAGCCTCAGTCACCGCAATAAATTTATCTTTCGCTTTGAGATCATTTGGGTTGATATCGGGATGATATTGCTGAACCAATCGGCGATAGGACGCTTTCACATCAGCAAAAGAAACTCCCGACCTTAAACCCAATATCCGGTAATAATCTTCAAGATCCATGTTGCTTCATTTGACTTAAATTCAAAATTCAAAACTAAAAATTCAAAATGAGTAATTCATACTTTTGAATTTTACATCTTGAATTTTGAATTATTTTCCACTATTAAATACGTTCTTCAATCACACGATCAATTAAACCGTATTCCTTAGCCTCTTGAGCAGACATAAAAAAGTCACGATCCATGTCTTTTTCAATCTTGCTTAAAGGTTGAGTAGTATTATCAGCATAAATTTGATTTAACTGACTCCGAATTCGCAGAATTTCTCTAGCTTCGATTTCGATATCAGAAGCTTGTCCGCGAGTTCCCCCAGAAGGTTGGTGAATCATAATCCGGGAGTGAGGTAAGGCCATGCGTTTACCCTTTGTCCCCGCAGCCAACAGGAAAGATCCCATAGAAGCAGCCAAACCAACACAGATTGTCACCACATCAGACTTAATGTGTTGCATGGTGTCATAAATTGCCAAACCAGATGTCACCATCCCACCGGGGGAATTGATATATAAATAAATATCCTTCCCTGGATCATCGGAATCCAGATACAGCATGACAGCAATAATTTGGTTAGCAATTTCGTCATCCACATCTCTTCCCAGGAAAATAATTCTTTCCCGATAAAGACGGTCATAAATGCTAATCCAATCTGTATATTGTCCACCGGGCATCCGATAAGGAACTTTAGGCACGCCTATAGGCATTTGCGGTACTCCGTTTGTAATTAGTTAATTGTCAGTGGTCAGTGGTCAGTGGTCAGTGGTCAGTGGTCAGTGGTCAGTGGTCAGATGAAGCTATATCTTCTTACCAATTACCAATTACCAATCACCAATTACCAATTACCCATTACCCATTTAAAGCACACTTGCAGGGAGTGGGAGATTAGCGAGTTCTTCCTTCCTAAAAACCCTGTCAATCAAACCATACTCCTTAGCTTGGTCGGGAGTCATGTAGAAAAGACGATCCATGTCCTTGCTAATTTTCGTCATGTCTTGTTCAGTCGTCCGGGCTAGAATTTCCAGCATTGAAGCTTTATTTGCCAAAACTTCCTTAGCACGAATTTGAATATCCGTCGCCTGTCCTTGGGCGTAGCTTTTCGGCTGATGCAGGATAATGGAAGAATTGGGCAAACTAGCACGACAGCCTTTTGTCCCAGCACTAAGAATCATCGCAGCCATACCCATAGCCGAACCAATACAAATGGTGTGGATAGGAGGCTTGATATATTTCATAGTGTCATAGATAGCGAAGGCTTCGGTTTCAAAACCGATAGGTTCGCCACTGTAACCAGAAGTACCTGTAGAGTTGATGTAGATTTTAATTGGTTTTTCGGGATCATCGGACTGCAAATACAGCAATTGAGCGACGATTAATTCCGTAACAGACGGAACAAGTGGCATACCCAGATACACAATCCGCTCCTTCAATAGTAGGGACGGTAAATCTGGCGGCGGTGTCCGGTAGGAACTATCGCCGGAATAGGGGGCTTGCACAGCCTTGAGGTGAGAAATATCCATAGCAACTAATCGCCTGAAACTATGCCGTTAATGTATTACATCCTAACGCGATGCTCACCCAATTTAGGGTGTGGATTTCTCCCTGATAGTGAAAAAAGCTAAATTTTAAAATATTTGGGTCTTGAGTCCCAATTATGCCAAGTATAGCAGAACCTAGGGGCGCAGGGTCTGCGCCTTCAATTGTATGGCATCTGACCAATAACCGCTATATGTCTCATGAAAAAATCGGTTGCAAATCTAAAATAAAACCATCGCGCCATAAAAAAGGGAATAATATAAATGACTCCATCGTAAAAGTCCTGTCATGACCGATACACCTAGCAAAATCCAAGAATTTATCAATTTTGCCCGTTCCCTCACAGGCTATGAAAAAGGTGAGGGACAGGAATTTTGCGTTAAACTTTTCCAAGCATTTGGACATCGGGGTTGTATTGAAGCAGGTGCAAAGCTAGAATACCGGATTAAGCCAGACGGACAGCATACAAAGTTTGCAGATTTGGTATGGCGGCCACGACTTCTATTAGAAATGAAAAAGCGTGGTGAAAAGCTAGAGAAACATCATAAACAGGTTTTTGAATATTGGAATGAATTAAAACCAAAACCTCGATATGTTGTCCTCTGCAATTTTGATGAATTTTGGATTTATGACACCCATTTTCAAATTGAAGAACCGATAAACTTTCTTAAACTGGAAGATTTACCAAAGCGGTATGATGCTTTGAATTTTCTGTTTCCTGGAAATCAGGTATTTAATGCTGATAATACAGATATTTTATATTATAATAACATTCCTCCTAATGGAGTTTTGCAGTTTGTTGGACGTGAAGACGAAGTTAAAAAGCTAGATGAATTGTTACAGCAACAAAATGGACTCAAAATTGCTGTAATTGTGGGAATGGGTGGAGTAGGTAAAACTGAATTTGCCAAACAATACGCATTAAGACATTTACAAAATTGTCGAGAGAATAAATCTAATATTTCTAGTGGTGGTGTTTGTTGGTTAGATGGTAGAGATGGAGATATAGCTAGACAGATAGTTAATTTTGCCCGAAGTTTTTTAAATTTGAATCCGCCGGAAGATTGGGATATACCAACACAGTTAAATTACTGTTGGCGAAATTGGCGAACTGGTGAATGGCTGATAGTAATAGATGATGTGACAGACTACGGAAAAATTAAGCCTTATTTACCACCAGAATCATCACAATTTACAATACTTCTTACCAGACGAGAAAAGTTAGGACGTTCATTTTTACATTTGCAACTTGAAACACTTCAACCACAGCCAGCACTAGATTTATTAAAGTCGTTAGTTAGTGCTGAACGCATTGAACAAGAATTAGAAATTGCTGAAAAAATATGCAGTTGGTTGGGTTATTTACCTTTGGGATTGGAGTTAGTTGGACGTTATTTAGATCGTGATCCAGATTTATCATTAAAGACAATATTATCTTTACTAGAGAAAAAGCGGCTGAGACACAAATCAATTATAGAAGCCGATGCTACAATGACAGCTAAACTAGGGGTCAATGATGCCTTTGAGTTAAGTTGGGAACGTTTAGATAAAAATGCCCAAGAATTAGGCTGTATGTTAAGTTTGTTTGCGTTGGCTGATATTCCTTGGGAGTTGGTAAAACAGGCTTATCAAAATTTACCAGTTTCAGAAAATGAAGAAATTGATTTAGATATTCTGGAAGAAGCTAGGGGAGATTTATTAGATTTTAATTTGTTGGAACGTACAGGGGAGAGAAGTTATAAATTGCATCCTTTAATTCGGGAATTTTTGGGGGAGAAGCGGGAAGATTCAGGAAAAGTAGATGATTTTAAACAAGGGTTTGTCAATGCGATAGTTGCCATAGCACAACAATTTAATAGCTCGATGGCAATTCAGCAAATTAAAATATTTTCTCCTAATATTCCTCATATAGCTGAAGTAGAAAATCATAAATATTGTCAAGAATTTGATGATAATTTATTGTTTAGATCTTTGAGAGGATTGGGTGAATTTTATATATCGCAAGGATTATATGAACAAGCTGAATTATATTATCAAAAGTGCTTGTTGTTAACGAAAAAATACTATGGTTCAGATCATCCTGCTCTATCAATCAGTTTTCATGATTTAGCACAAACATTATGTAAACAGGGGCGCTATAACGAAGCAGAAGAGTTATGTAAGGAAGCATTAAAAATAGTTAAATATCCGCAAGAACAACAAATCAATAGTTTCCACGTATCTAATTTTGTAGAAACATTAGCAACAATTTATTATCATCTAGGTAGATATAGTGAAGCTGAAATGATATGCAAAGAGTCTTTAGCATTGCTAGTAGAATATTTTCAGCAAAAAAAAAGAGATGAATTTACTACTACTTTAAGCAGTTTAAAGGATTTATGGAGTAAATTAGCACTAATTTATGAAGCGCAGAATCGCTATAGTGAAGCCGAATTTTTATATATTAAGGCTTATAAAATATTAAAAGGCTTTTTAGAAGAAGGAGAAAGTGAAGCAGCAATTGAAATGCTAACTCTAATGAGCAATCTAGGATTACTATACAAAAGTCAAGGTCGCTATGGTGAGGCTGAATCTATATATTTACAAGTTCTTGAATCTCACAAATATTTTCAAGGAGAAAACCACCCAGACTTAGCATATTATTTGAATAATTTAGCAGAACTTTACCATCAACAAGGTAAATATCAAGAATCGGAAAAACTACATAAAGAAGCATTAGAAATTAGGCAAAAATTATTAGGTGCTGAACATCCATTAGTTGGTCAAACACTCAATAATTTAGCCATGATATATCATGCCATGAATCGTTATAAAAAAGCTGAGATTTTATGCAAAAAAGCTTTAATAATTTACAAAAATTCACTAGGGAATGAACATCCTGATGTTGCAATTACCATCAACAACTTAGCAATGATACATGAAGCACAAGGCAGATATGATGAGGCTGAAAAATTTTATTATGAATCTTTGGAAATGAACATAAAATGGCTAGGTGAAAATCATCGAGATGTGGCTACCAATATCAATAATTTAGGAGGACTTTATTTAAGAACTGGACGTTATAAAGATGCTGAAATACGTTTCATGCAAGCTTTAGAAATAGATATAAAAATTCTGGGAAATAAACATCATGAAGTAGGCATTGATTTAAATAATTTAGCGATGCTTTACTTTATGCAGCAAGACTTCAAAAAGGCAGAAAAATTTTTAAAACAATCTTTAGATATTTATCAGGAACAGTTAGGTTCAAAACATACAACTACTATTGAGTCGTTAAAAAAGTTACAAGTGATTCGCGCTCACCTCACGTTTAGCAGTAGAGAATTACCCAATTTTAAACCAAAATCCAAAAAAGATAATTCTCAAAATAAACCCAAAGGCTTTGGCAAAAAATAACCTTTTCTTTCTTTGCGTCGTAACCGCTCAATAATCCGGGGTAAATCGTTCAATGACAAGCCTCAAATGGCGTAAAATCGTTCCCGAATAGGTAGTCCTCCCCCATTTATTGAGCGGATACTTTGCGTCTTTGCTCCTTTGTACCTTTGCGCGAAACAAAACCTAAGTCTTCTTATGATATGAATAGAAGATTGGGAAGCACCCACAGAAAATAAATAAAAAATTGCTATAATTATACAAATAAATCAAATACCTACTTTATCCATATTATGAGGAATAAATAACTATGTCTCAACCAAATTTAATCAATAAACCTGAAGTCACTAATACTACCAAAGAAAATTATCTGACAGAAATTTTACACGAAATTCAAACCACACCTAAAGAATATTGGCCGAACTTACTACAAATAATGCGCGTCTTTCGGGAAAGCGTGACTTTTAAAACCGAGTTATTAAGCAACAACCAACAAGAAATAGATGCACAACAGCAACAAATTTTAAATCAACAATATCAATCACTCAAACAATTAACAAAAGAATGGATAGAAGAAGGAGAACTACAAGAGCAAACAGAAACTTGGGAATATTTGCGTCAAGAAATTGATGAAAATCCCTTTTAAACTTGCTCTTAATTTCTATGAATAAATTAATTTTACTCGATACCAATATTTTAGGAATGGTAACAAATCCTAAAAACATTAATCCTATTTGTCAGCAGTGTAAAGAATGGTTGGATGAATTACCCTTAAAAGGGTATCAGGTAATTTTACCTGAAATTGCTGATTATGAAGTGAGACGAGAATTGATTAGAGCCGGAAAAATATCAGGAATTAAACGTTTAGATCAACTCAAACAAGCAATTACTTACTTGCCTATTACTACTTCTACAATGCTTTTAGCAGCCCATTTGTGGGCAGAAGTGAGGAAAACAGGAAAACCAACGGCTGATCCTAAATCTCTTGATGGTGATGTTATTTTAGCCGCACAAGCAAAAATAGAAGAATTAAATGGAAATCAAGTGATTGTTGCTACTACTAATGTTAAATATTTAGCCTTGTTTGTAGATGCTCGTGAATGGCAAATGATTAATTAATCATCAAGATATTAAAGAATTAGATAACAAAATCTTAGCCAATAATAACTATAAATGCTAATGTTTACAAACAGGATTTTTACTTGTGGATAGAAATTAAAGACCAACAATTAAAAGCAGGGAAATTTGCAGAAATTGAGTAAATAATTCAATTATTCCTCTCCCAAGCAACAGCAATATTTCTTTACATCCATCACGGAGGATTGCTTGTAAACAGATTATCTTAAGCAAGATGCTGTTTTAGCGTGATTTAAGGGTTTTATTCCTGACTCTTTAATTAACTTATTTTCCGTAGTATAGAGGATGCCATTTGAAGTTATCTATAAAATTGTGTATGTCTAAACTAGATAGGAAATTGAAATTATGAAAGTTAATTTACAACTAGCGCTCAATGATGCTGGTATAGATGCAAATCAAACTAGCACTCAACGTCAATTAGTAGTTTCCGTTTCTGCTGATGGTGAAACAATAGATCGGACTGTACCCTTGAACTTATGCTTAATTCTCGATCATAGCGGTTCAATGATGGGAAAATCTCTAGAAACGGTGAAAAATGCCGCCTGTTTATTAGTAGATCGTCTGAGTCCTGAAGATCGTCTCAGTGTAGTTGTTTTTGACCACCGTGCCAAGGTTTTAGTCCCCAATCAGTTAATTACAGATCGCCAACAGATTAAAAAGCAAATTAAACAACTCACCGCTGATGGGGGAACTGCTATTGATGAGGGTTTACGGTTGGGAATTGAGGAATTGGGCAAGGGTAAACATGATACCGTTTCCCAAGCATTTTTACTGACGGATGGGGAAAATGAACATGGTGATAACGATCGCTGTTTGAAATTTGCCCAATTAGCCGCCAGCTATAATTTGACTCTAAATACATTGGGATTTGGTGACAATTGGAATGATAAGGTTTTAGAAAAAATCGCTGATGCTGGTATGGGTACGTTGTCTTATATTCAACACCCAGATCAGGCTGTATCGGAATTTGGTCGCTTATTTAGTCGAATGCAAACAGTGGGATTGACTAATGCTCAACTATTATTATCTTTAATGCCTAATGTCCGATTAGCAGAACTCAAACCCATTGCCCAAGTTTCCCCAGATACCATTGAGTTACCAGTACAACCCGAAAGCGATGGGCGCTTGGTGGTGAGATTGGGCGATTTAATGAAAGACGGAGAACGGGTAGTTTTAGTTAATATTTATGTGGGACAGTTGCCAGAAGGTAAACAGGCGATCGCTAATCTGCAAGTCCGCTACGATGACCCCGCCGCTAACCAAATCGGGCTACACTCCCCCAATCTACCAATTTATGCTCATGTCACCAGGGAATACCAACCAGCACCAAATCCCCAGGTACAACGGTCGGTTTTAGCTTTAGCCAAATATCGCCAAACCCAGTTAGCCGAAACGAAATTACAGCAGGGTGATCGGGCTGGGGCAGCAACGATGTTACAAACTGCGGCAAAAACTGCTCTGCAAATGGGAGATGCTAGTGCGGCAACGGTATTGCAAGTTTCCGCCACCCGCTTACAAGCTGGGGAAGAGTTATCAGAAAGCGATCGCAAAAAAACCAGAATTGTCTCAAAAACTGTTTTGCAAGATGCTTCCCCCCAATGAAAGTTCAACTAACATCGGCTCTAAATGATACCAACGTTGATGCTGCCCAACAAAGCAATCAACGTCAACTTTCAATTTCCATTTCCGCCATTCCGTCTGAACTTGAACAAAATTTACCCTTAAATCTCTGCTTGATTCTCGATCAAAGTGGTTCTATGTCTGGTGAACCCATGAATATCGTCATTCAAGCAGTTGAACAATTATTGGATCAATTAAAAGCTGGTGACAGGATATCCGTTATCGGTTTTGCTGGCTGGTCTGGGGTCATTATCCCCAACCAAATCGTCCAAGATATTGAAAGCATCAAAACCCAACTCAAAGCCAAGCTGAAGGCTGCTGGTGGTACTGTCATTGCCCAAGGTTTATCTCTCGGTATTACAGAACTACTCAAAGGCACAAAAGGCGCGGTTTCCCAAGCCTTCTTACTGACAGATGGCCATGGGGATAACGGTTTACAGATTTGGAAATGGCAAATTGGACCAAATGACAATAAACGGTGTTTGCAACTTGCCCAAAAAGCCGCCAAACTCAATCTGACAATTAACACTCTGGGTTTTGGCGATGACTGGAATCCAGATTTATTGGAAAAAATTGCTGATGCTGGGGGTGGGACTCTCGCTTATATCGAGAACCCGGAACAAGCTGTAACTCAATTTGCGCGGCTGTTTCGACGGGTGCAGTCAGTGGGATTAACAAATGCCCATTTACTTCTATCCTTAGTGCCGGCTGTGCGTCTCGCGGAACTCAAACCAGTCGCCCAAGTTGCGCCAGATACCATTGAATTACCAGTAGAAACCGATGCTAATGGGACTTTAATGGTGCGGTTAGGGGACTTGATGAAAGATAGCGAACGGGTAGTTTTAGCGAATATTTATTTGGGACAATTGCCAGAAGGGAAACAAGTTATTGGTCATATCCAAATTCGCTATGATGACCCATCGCTGAATAAACAGGGTTTACTTTCTCCCTTAGTGCCAATATATGCTAATTTTACGAAAAGTTATGAACCTGCTCTCAATTCCCAGGTGCTAAACTCGATTCTGCTTTTGGCTAAATATCGGCAAACTCAATTGGCTGAGGCAAAATTAGAATTAGGCGATCGCCTTGGTGCTGTTACAATGTTACAAACTGCTGCTAATACCGCCTTACAAATCGGTGACACCTGTGCAGCCACGGTGTTACAAGTTTCGGCAACTCGCTTACAAGCAGGTGAAGAACTATCGGAAGCTGACCGCAAAAAGACAAGAATGGCATCCAAGACAGTTTTGAAAGAATAGCTGTAGGGTAGGTCTTTTGGCCTACCCTATCAAATTTTTAGTAAAAAACCAAGATAGACATCGGCCATATCACATTTAGAGAAATTTGTACACATCTTATAGGAAGATGAATAGGAATAATATAAGGTTTAAAGTAGCTATATATGGTAAACACCTGGTATATATAAAGGCTTGGCTAACCCCCAGGTCTTTTTCGTATTTAAAGTAGTTGGAGCACTCTTATGAATTCCTATTTATGATGTCAATATGTGTTGTTGCCATGATATATCACATTTATAGGAATTTGTACACATTCCATAGGAAGATGCTATGTGGCTAGATTAGCACTAAATTAATTATGTACGTTGTTAAGCACAGCAATTATGGAGGTTTGGTAATATGACCAAACCTTTTTTTTCGCTTCAACCAAAAATTAACATCAATCCAACCTACGAATTAAAGATTTTTTCAATTTGGTCATGAAATTATTTTTGACTATTAAAGTAAGTAGAACGGCTTGAACAATTCAAAGTTTGTAGTGAGGAATTTATTCCTCGTTTGAGGGCTGAAGCCCTTACTACGAAATCATCTCCAGATTTTTTACATTACTTAATCTACTTTGATTTATGTTCGTCTACTTACTTAACTGTTATAGGGCTACACTGAAGCCAATAGATTTTTGATAATACATACAAATCATTTGTTACTATGTACTGTAATTAAAAATATCCATCTGGAAACCCACGTCAGTATACCAAATACATTAATCAAAATAACAGTCCTATGGGATGCCGACTAAGAGTTGTTTTAACTGATCAAGAAAAGTTAACGCTAGAAGAGTTAAGAAGGTCTAAAGACGCTCCTCAACGAACAAAAGATCGCGCTCAAGTTCTACTGTTGAACGCTAGGGGATTAAAAAACGAGGAAATTGCTCAAGGTTTAAACTGGGCAGTTTCTACAGTCCGTCAAACCTTACACCGTTGGGAAAAGATGAGTTTAGCAGGATTATGGGATGCTCCAGGGCGAGGAGGAAAACCCCGTTATTCAGAAAATGATTTAGAGTATCTAGAAAACTGCCTAATTGAAGAACCCCAAACTTACAACTCTAAACAACTAGCCAAAAAACTAGCATCTGAGCGACAAGTTTACTTGAGTGCTGACCGACTTCGCAGAGTCCTTAAAGCCAGAGGCAAAGTCATCAAGTCATCAATACACGCAGAGAGCAGGGGGCAGGGAGCAGGGGAAAATTGACAACTGACAACTGACAACTGACAACTGTACTGGCGAAGCATTTGGAGAACTAATTTTGGCAATGAGCGATAATTTATCTTCCAAATGCTTACTG